>CAYGPQ010000111.1:0-12568 GCA_964351775.1 uncultured Kordia sp.
TTCGGTTAAACACAGACCTTTTTTATATTTACTTACTTTCGTTTTAGCGATTAAACCGCTATTATTTTTATACATTGTTGTGCGTTCGTACTTTTTTCATCATCCTAATAAAACTGGTATTTCACTTCCCGTAATTCCCTCTAATTTAACTGCTACAACTCCCATTCTAAATGCAAATTCTATATCTTTTCCAGCACCTAATGCTGTATAAAATCCAACCGAAAAAGCTATTGCAGCTTTATCATTAACAGACTTTTTCATTCCAATTACGTATGGAATGTGTTTTGATATTTCTAAAGCTTGTGATTCTGAATAACAAGAGTTTAAAACAACACATTTAATATTTTCAGAGAAAAGCTCAAATAAACTTCCGATTGCATCATTTTCAATAAGTTTAGCGTTTCCTAAAGAGTCTTCAACAGCTATTCCACTTACATCTCCGTGACCTGAAAAATGTACAATAGTAGGATGCTCGTCCAGCATCGCTTGCTGTAATGTTTTAGTAGTTATTGCCCATTCGGTTTTAAGTTCAAAAAGGTCTCGTAAGGCTGCTAATTTTAATCCGCCTTCGATGTCTCTAACTTCTTCATCGATTCTCAATTTAACTTCGTCTATTGGACTTGCTCCTAAAAACAAAATTTTTATCATTTCGCCCAAATTTTGTTTTTCACTCAATTTGCCTTGTAGGATTTTCAATTCGGAAAGAGCATCATCGTAATTTCCAATGGTTTTCTCGTAATCAGTTAACAGTTGATTATATTCGGGAACTAAATCGTTCCATTTTTTCTGTAGTACCTTGTATTTCTCTTTATATTCTTGTTCGGAAATCTCAATTTTTTCTTTTTCTATAATGTTGAAATCCTTTATATATTCAATCCAGCCTTGAATGGTCTGTCTAAAAGTAGTTTTACATTTCGCCAATTTATCAGGATTGTCATAATGCAATGTGTCAAGACTAATTACAGTAAATGCTTGAGTGCTTCCTTGTCCAAATATTCCTTCCACGTCAATTTCAAGACGACTTTTTAAAGCTTTCAAATCGGTTTGAGGCTTATCCACTTCCGAAAGTCTCGCTTCTAAAAGTTGAATGGCTCTATTTAATGGAATTTTTATCATTAATTACTGGGTTTTGTTAGTATGACGCACAACGTTTATATAATGAACATATGTTCATTATATCATATGTATACAAAATTCCTATTATCATTTTAAATTCATTAACTAACAGTAACTAATATCACAACAACCTTCTGTCAATTCTTACAAATATAAAACAAAGATTACATATACAAATGTGGTTTTCCGTAAAACCAAAAAGAAAGTAAGCGCAATAACTAAAAAAGGTTATGTTTTCATAGAAACTATAGTAGCACTATATCTTGAGAAATGCTATAAAAGAAAAAAAATGATACTCAATAGTCACTATTTGAAAGCTGTTTACATATAAAAACACTCTTTTGCATATTATAACTGTATAATTCACATCTAAATTTTTTGAATAACACATTCCTCTTTTTTTAAAATCTTACCGTATATCCTCTGATAAAGATATGTTTTAGCATAAATAAAAATAGTTAGCCGTTAAATTTATACTTTCATTTTGCATGGTTTTAACGCACTAAACTCTAGTGTTTAGAGGTGTTTCAAGCACTTTGTACAGTGTACAAAATTTTACAAATGGTTTCTCTTAAATATGTCCAATCTTCGTAGAGAACAAAGTAAAAAAGGTTTTAGAGAACCTTGCCAATAATCAAATTTAAAACAAAAACGAACATGGCAAACAATTCAGATATCGCATGGAAGCCAATTATGTATATGGTAGGAACAGGCGTAGCAGGAATTTTAATTGGGACGCTTATAGTAGCGCCCATGATGCAAAAAGCAAAGGCAAAAAAACTTGCCGAGAAGCAAAAACAAGAAACCGCTAAAAAATAGTATTTAGAGATACTTCCCTTAGCACACAAAACAAAAAATTAACGCGCTGTTTTTTCAAGCAGCCATTTTAAAAACACAAAAACATTAATTATGAGTTACGAAGACGAATTAATGCGATACGAAGAAGCGGCTGAAGATCAGTACGACGATTACGATAGCGATGAAATCTATGACGAAGATGACTTCGATACAGGGTTTGAAGGAATGGAAGATGACTATGATGACTATGACGATGAATACGAAGAAGAATATGACCTGTATGATGATGAGGAAGACTTTGACGACTACTCGCGTTCCAGTTTAGGGAAAATTGACCCTAATGACAGAACCTTAACGGTGGTCGTTAAAAATACATCAGGAGCATCGGCGGAAGCCGTAATTTTTGGAGGGAATGCCGAACGTGCACAACCCGCAGGACTTACCGTAGATATCGAGGAATCCTCACACAAAGAAGTTCGTGAAGAAAGTAAATCGAATCCGTTTAAAATTGCGGGGATGAAATACTCGGTTAGTAATGCACTTCAATTTGATAATGTCCTTAGAATAGATCGCAGAACGGCATCAGGTTCAAAGACCACTCGTGTGTATCAACCCAGAAATGCTACTTCTCCGCAGAACTTTACACAAACTTTAATTGACGATGACAACTTTGAAATGGACGTTACAGGACAAGACTCCTTAAACGTTGTTGTGGAAGATGGTGTAACAGCAGTCTTTACCTTCACAATCAAAGCAAGAGCAAACTTAGGAAATCTGTTAAAAGGGAGCAATGTAGCGGAGTTGTCACGCGCACCGAGAACCACAGGACTTCCACAATTGGATTTGATACGTAGAAGAAGACCAACCGCGTACGGAATGCGTCCAAGACGTAGACGAGTTAGACGCATACGTCCGCGAGTTACGCCACCGCCAAGAGTTCGTGCAGTTCGTCCAAAGCCAGCACCAAGACGTGTAGCGACCACAAAATTGGTTAGACGAAAAAAACGATAAAACAACACAAGAGAACCTTGTTAGTCAGTCTTTAAAGATAGCCAGAGTCAAGGTAGCAATCGCCTCACTCTGGCTATTATTTTAAACAAATACTATGAACACACAAACACTTTCAAAATTAGCGCAAAACCGCATCGATTACATTGTGTATCACAATGTCGAGAACGTTTCCAATTTGCTGGATGAATATGGCTTTGTGGTTCCTGAAAACCCAAAGCATTTAGCACAGGCTATCCGCGAATTGGTTCGTAAAAGAGGTCGAAAAGTAATTAAACAGCTCATAGAATTGCATCCTGATAAGGAAACGATATTAAAGCTGAATAGTGTAGTACCCATAAAAAGCGTATGTGAATCATGTCAGAATGATTCTTATAACGATACGCAAAATACGTGTGATTCCTGTGGATATTCCAAATCTAGTGGTTCAACAAACGAATATAATTTTTTGAATCAATTTGAAAATTACAAACTTGATGAATTACAAGCCTATTACGATCGCATACTAAAGGAATCCAATAAAAATCCGAACGATAAAAAATTAGCACAAGAGGTGCAACTTGTTTGGAATGAGATCAGAACCCGTAAAGCCATTGCAAAAAAGCAAGTGGAATACGCGCCCACTTCAGGCAAATTCAGATTTACACCCACCAAAGAAGATTTAATCATTGTAGGTGTGGTCTTTATCACGGGAATCATCATCGGTAACGGTTTAAATTTCACATCAAAATAATGGATACACAACAAATTACATACAATAGAGCGATTGACAACTTATCGTATTTGGTACTCAATTATTCAAAGCCCGTACAAGAGTTATTAGCGTATCACAATGTTTTTTTCAAGGGGAATCCCTCAAAAAAGCAACTCATCAACGAAGTTATAGAGCAACTAAAAATAGGCAATGGTCAATTTACAAGTTCACTTGAAAAAATAATGATTCGCTTTTCAGGGCAAGAAAACGATCCCTTTTGGGGCGCAATCGCCAAAGGAGCGCTCGGAATTGTAGGTGGACTATTTAAGAAAAAACGAAGTAGTTCATCAGGTGCTAGTACAAATGCAGCTGCGACTGCTGCTGCGCAAGCCGCCGCTGCCAAGCGTGATATGGAACGTAGAATGGCACAAATGCGAGCGGAGCAAGAGCGTGAGCGTAGAGAAGCAGAAAGACGTAGACGAGAATTAGAAGAACAAAGACGTAGGGAAGCAAAAGAAGCCAAAGAAAAAGCAGAAGCTGCAAAAAAGAAAACAAACATGATGCTTATCATTGGTGGTGGAGTCGTTGTACTTGTTGGAATTGTACTAGTAGTTGCACTCAAGCCTAAACCACAAATACCACAGTACGGACAATATCCACAAATGCCCCCAATACAACGATAGTTATGATAAATACACTGACACATACAGATTATGACTTGTTTGATGATTACAACAAACAAGGATTTAAGCGTGATAAAAGACGTAGAACTCGAAGAACAAACCTAAATAAGAGACGTAGACCGCCACAGAAATTCAATTTAAAAGGATTCCCTGTAAAAGTGAAAATACCGACCAAACAGCAACCCAAAATTATCAAAGGTCGTCCCACAAAATTACCACCACTGACCAACTTTAAAAAAAGCATGAACACAGGGGTAATCAAGCCCAGTATGAGGGTGAAAAATACGCCTACAAAGGATAAAAAGATTCCAATACCAAAGAAAATAGAGATTGAAAAATTGATTAAAAAAACAGCAGTACCCAAAAAAACACAAAACACAATTGCTACTGAAAAAAAACAAGTTTTAGCAGTACAAGAACCGCAAAAAGATATTAAAAACAAGGGTCAAGAAGCGGATAGCAAAGTCGGTAAAGTTGTAAAAATTGTCACAGGAATTGCCATTGTGGGTTTGGCAGGTTTTGGAATTTATAAATATATCCAATATCGAAAGAAACTCAATGTTAAACTAAAAAAATAAGGCGTAGATGATTACAGGAGAAACCGAAGCGCTGATAGAAAATCACTTATTAGATCAGTATGATGATTTTTTTGGAAGCAAGAAAAAGCGAGCAGAACGAAAGGCAGCCAGAGAAAAAAGACGGTTAGAACGAAAATCTCCCGCAAAGGTACAACAGCGCAGAGAAAAGCGCAGTCGTTTTTTTAAAGATGTCGGGCAAGTGTATAAAGATATTGGTGGTGCAACTGCCATAGGCGGTGTTGTGGATGCTATTTTAATGCCAAAAGATGTGCAACAGCATACGGCACAAAATAATACAGAACCCGTAGTCTCTGACTATGAATTTTCAGTAGGTAGTTCACAGCAAGAAAATGAAAAAGAACAAGAAAAAAAAGGGATTCCTACCGTGGTGTATATTGTTGGTGGTGTGGTGGTTGTTGGAATCATAGGACTGCTACTGATGCAAAATAGGCGTACATCCGTAATTCAAGGGGTTGCTCAATGATAACGACCATTCCTTCAAATCGTGAAAGTTTTCGCATACGCTTAACCATTGTGTCCAAAAGACCCTTTCATTTGGGAATTCGTTTGTACAATCCAATGCAACCAAATTCATACTATTTCAGGCGAAAGGCAAGCTTTAAAAATTCGGGGATACAACGTGAATTTATGATTTCAATGCCTGTGTCTCCAAAAAGCTTAGAAATGGAAATTTATGATAAAAATAATCGTCATGATGATGCTTTTGAAATTGAAAATGTACGCGTGGAAAAAATGCCAAATTTAAAGATGTGGGCTACCGATATGCAGTATCAATTCTTTGAGTTTGCCGTAAAATTTGCTGAGAAAGCAGGATATATTTCTCCAGGATTTTATGAAAGTGCTGATGGAGAATTTTTATTTCAATACCTGCCAAAAATCACGGATGCTTTCGGAAATGAACTCATCACACCCGCACGTACCCATCGAAAGATGCCGCGTGTACAAATATCTCAGAAATTATTTCTTGGATATACCATTCCGATACGTGTTGCTATACTCGCGCACGAAGGATGCCATTGGTTTTTAAATACCCGAAGTCAGACCACAGCGGATTTATGTGGGATCAAACAATATTTGGATTATGGATTTCCAACCATTGAAGCGGTATATGCGGTCACAAAAGTATTTGGAAACCATCCTGAAATGGTTGGTAAATCACAAATCAGTAGAACAAAAGAGGTTATCAATTTCATAGAAAACTATAAAGAAAATGAACAAGCAACTAAATAATTGGTACGACGAGCATGAGCGTTTGCGACGATTCTATAAAGAACTGTTACAAGAAAATAAAGTGGCTCAAATCACAGTGACCAACTGCAGCGATGAGCCACGTGAAATTACGCTATGGGGCGCAAATAAATGCGCACCACTTGCCAATCCTTTATATGGTAGTGAGTTTGTTTTGCGAGAGGCTGACGTTGAAGAAATACCTTATCAGGTCGTATATAATCCTGTCAATGATTTGTTTTACGTTATCAACTTCAAATCAGATTCCATATCAATTGTAAACGATCAAGCAGTAGTGATGCAAACCATTCCGCTTAGACCAGATGCGCTAACGGTTGTCAATCCAATCCGTATTGTTGTAAATACGAGTGCAAACAGTCCTGAATATGGGCATGTAGCCATTATTTCATCATTTTCAAGTGAACTTATCATTGTAGGATTGGATTTTATAATCAAACGTAGAATCAACCTTAATTCCATCCCTGATGATATCATTTACAATCCAATTGGCGATCAATACTACATTACAAGTGTTGATTCAGGAGCAGTCAATAGAATTTCAATAGGAAGCGACTTGATTGAATACTATGTAGGCATCGTAGGGGTAAAAAATGTTGGAGTGAATAGCGATACAGGGGATGTATACTTTTTTCAAACCGATACCAATACCATCGAGGTTTATAATACTAATAGGCTGCGAATTGGTGGTTTTGGACTCGGAATTCCAAATAATAAAGTTTCGTTTTATTATCATTCCCTAAACGGTAAAATGTATGTTAGTTACGATGTGTCGAATAAACTCCTTGTCATTAACACCGCAATTACAAGGGCGGATGCCGTATTAGATGTCGGGAATCGTCCTGTTGACATTGGATATAACAAAAATGATAACTACATCTATGTAGCCAATGAAACCGATCAGACCTTTACTAGAATCGATGAAAACTTTCAAGTCGTAGACACCATAACTATTGCGAGTTTTCAACGAAGCTTTGCGGTAAGTTCCAAAAATGGCTATTTCGCCCTTAATAATGAACTTTCCAACAAACTAATCATGTATTCAGGAGAGCGAAAAGTACTTGTAAAGGTAAATGATGACTACCCAGAAATTCGGGAGGATTTCAAATACAATCCAATGATGATTACGCACATGAAAGTGGTTGCTTCTACTGAAAAACGGATACATACTTTACAAATTATTGAATCATCCATATCAGGTATGGAAAGATGTGAAGGAGTTTCACTTGGCAATTATCAAAGCGCACAGAGTTTTGGAAACATTTCAGAGGTTTTTGAAATGGAAGGACAGCTCATTGATGGACGTGTATGTTGGCGTTTTACCATTAATCCCAATCAACAAGTAAGCTTTTTGATTTACTACCAACAGTTAGAAATGTACAATTTCTTGCCCGAAAAGTCTCCTATATCCACAAACGTACAAATGAGTAAAGGAATTCCAGAAGCTTGGAAACAAATAAAACAAGAAGCATTATGAATAGAGTATTAGAAATAGCACATAGCCAATACGGAGTTGCAGAAAAAGTAGGGAAACTACACAATCCAATCATTTTAAATTATTCCAAGAAATCGGATCGCCTACTTGATTTTAGTAGACTTCAAAGCGTATCACTTTAAAAAATAAACAGATGAAAAAAGTAGATTATTTAATCATACACAGTACCAATACCTCTGAAGCTTTAAACTTCGGTAAAGATGTAATTATAAAAAAGCATACAGAAAGCAAACGAGCTAATGGACTTGGGTTTAATCGCCCAGGATTCGATTATCTAGTATTGTTTGATGGAAGTTTGCAAGTTATCATCAATGAGGACAATCCAACCCAAACGGATTTATGGGGGATTTCAAATGGTTCAGATACCTTAACAGGCATTGCTAGACACATCGCTTATGTAGGTGGACGCACTCTTAAAGAAGCCTTTGACAAAGATACCCGTACAGACGCGCAAAAACAAACACTTGAAACGATTGTAAGATTTTACATTTTACGATTTCCAAATATTGTCATTTTAGGGTTTAATGAAGCCCCAAGTAAAGCCACCGAAGATAGTCCCGCTTTTAGTGTGAGTGATTGGCTTCGTTCCTTTGGAGTTCTTGAAAAAAACATCTACAAAGAACCACAAGCCAAAGTATGAGAACGCTTTTAACACTTGCCGTTGGATTTTGGATAGCAAGAGAATTATCCACGCAATATCACAAGCGATTATGTATAGAAATTCAATTTAGGCAAAAGCGACGTTTAGAAGCATTTTTAAAAGAACAAGACTTTACAGAAGACCAAATACAACAATATACCAAAGCGATTTTAAACCTATAAATATGGCAATTCAGATACAAGTTGAGAAGCATATATTTCTAATTCCTGAAGCGGATGATCCGTGTGATTTTTGGACGAGTTACTATAAGCTTTTAAAGAAAAAATTAGGAAGCCAACATGCTAAAATGATTTGGCTTGTTACATGGAAATCTAACGGTTCATTGGTGTGTACTACCAGTCCAAACTTTAACGCATGGCTAAAAAAAAATGATTTAGATGTATCTACGGCGGCAACAAGGACAATTGCAGATTTATCTGAAATCGGTGGAAACATTTTGGGACTTGGAAAGAATCTTACCAAAATACTTTCGATCGGTGTTCCCATTGTATTGACAGTAGTACTTATTGGAATTTTAGTAGTGCTTAAAAATACCGCTAAAAATGCAACTGTAAAAGATATAGCAATGTTAACGCCTGTGGGTCGTGGCGCAAAATTACTAGGCAAATGAAAAAGGTGTATATCATATCCGCAATAGGCGTTGGAGTTATTTTAGTGGGAAGCACCTTGTTTGGTGTTCGCGCTAAAAAAAGAGAGCAATTATCCAGCAAGCTTTTAACAGCCATTAGCACACAAATACAGCCTGCTACAAATGGCATTTCCTCTCAAAATGCTTTTGATATTCATTATTTGGATAAGGTAACTCAAAAAGTGAGTGGTCAAATTCTCGCACTACAAAAAAGTACTGCGATTTATTATGCTAATCAAATCAAAAGTGCATGGGGCGCATGGTATCAAGGTGGAGACGATGAGCAAAAAGTGTACGGAGTATTTAGAAAACTCAAAGATAAAGTGCAAGTCTCTCAAGTCGCAAAAGCCTATCAAGAACAGTACAGCGAAAATCTTATTGATATCCTTAAAGATCGTTTTGGTGCTGATGAAATCAAAATAGTACTCAATATCATTCACAAATTACCCAATTATAGAACAGCTTAAATTATGAAAATGACAAAAACGACATGGTGGCTTATTGGTGGTGGTTCTTTGGCGGTAGTAGGTGTTGGAGTATTTATATTTTTCAAAACTAGGAAAGATAAAAACGCTAATGGAGCATATAATCTACAAGCCGCACAAGCATCTATTGGTACTGGTGTAAGCGTCAATACAACTACATCAGCATCCATAAAAAGTGAACCCAATTGGAACAAACCCTTTAACATGAATTACCTAACAGACGTTCAAGAGTGGGTATATCCAAAAAACATTCAAGTGCTGGATCAGGCTACTGCAAAAAAATATGCTAAGATCATTAAAGAAGCCAAAGGAACATTTAATGATGATGAAGATGCCATTAAAAATATTTTTGGCAAAAAAATTCAACATAAGACAGACGTAGCAAGTATCTCTAAAGCCTTTTATAATGAATACAAAGGCAATGATATGTGGCAACATCTCAATAGCTTTTTAAGCAACTCTGAAATGAAATTATACGTATGGAAATACGTAAACCAATTACCTAATTATAAATTATCATAAACAAACAAGAAAATGAAAAAACAAGCACAAATACAGCCTTCTTTTTTTACAACCTACAAAACACCACTGATTATTGGTGGTGTGGTGGTGGTGGTGTTGGCAGGAATTGGAATTACCTATTATGTAATGTCAAAAAAGAAGCAAAAGGAAGAACCGCAAAATCCAACGTATGCAGATGTATCAGTGAGCATTCCTAGTGCGCCATCAAGATATACACCACCCTACACGCCTTCTGGAATAAAAACTTCAACAGCTACACCTACAAGTTCTAGCAAAGTGCTTATCAAGTATGGAAGTCGCGGAAGTCTTGTAATGGTATTGCAACGCTATTTGAAAATGTTCAAAGAAGATTTGGGACGTACCGGCGCAAAACGTGATGGAGTTGATGGGGCTTTTGGACCAAAAACAGCAAATGCGGCAAAAAAGCGATTAGGAAAAACCGTTTTTACAGCCGTAGATATTGAAAAAATGAAAAAAGCATTAAAAACACTAGGAAAATAATGGAGTCCATCAGTTTAACAAAAAGATTATTAGTCGCAGGCGGAATTTTGGTATGTGGATATATTGCATACTGTATACTTAGAAGCCGAGAAGAAGAACTAAAACAGCAAGAAGTTACCGAAGAAGCTGACTTTATCATCATTGTTGAAAATAAGGATTCAAAAAATGTTGAGTCAAAAAAGGATAAAGTGAAAGCACCTTTACGCAGTAATGACGATGAAGTTTCTGAAAAAGCTATTACAAAACTTAGCGTGGTAAAAAATGTTCCAACGGAAGTATTTACCAATGAAAAGTCCAATGGAAATTTAGAAATGACCTCTGAACAAACTAAGTCAACTGATGAAGTATCAACTGCCATTGATACTTTAGAAGTAGATCCGCAGATTACAAAAAATGTCAATGATATTGAAGTTGTAAAACCGATTCAGGTTACGGTAGCCACTAAAGAAAAAGTAGCTAATGATGATTTTCCATTACAACTTGGTAGTAAAGGGAAGCGTGTATGGAACTTAAAGGTGTATCTGCTCAGAAATCATGGGGCAAGCGGAATTGTAACGGATGATTATGATACGTTAACCGCAGAGCGCGTAAAACGCTATTTAAAAACAGATACTGTTACTGAACAGCTTTACATGAAATTAAACATGGAAGGCAACCGAAAAAAGAAAAGAAATGACACAAAAAAGAAGTATTAAGGATTTGATAGATGGACTTGTTGACAAGGATGGACTCAAAACAGAAGTAACCATTACACTAACCAATCAAACACTTACAAAGATTATACTTGCTTTTTTAGCAACAGGAATCGCAATAGTGGTGGTGGCACATTTGGTAAAAAATATATTTCCAAACCATCAATTAACGGCGATACAGACAGAAGTAAAAGCTATTGAAGCACTTATTAAAAAAAAGTAAAATGACAGAAATTTTAATTTTAAAACGAAACGTATGTCAATATTAAAAATAATAGCCATTGTTTTTGGTGCGACGGGTTTTTGGAAGCTGATTGAAATCTTACTACAATTCAGAACGCAAAAACGTCTTAAAAACGCTGAAATCAATAATTTGAATACACAAGCCAATAGTTTGATTATTGAGAATTATAAACTTTGGACAGAAAAAATGGAACGTAGGCTGAAAGAAGTGTAAAGTAAGAATGAATCCTTGAGCCGAACGATCACAAAACAGCGTGAACGAATAGC
The DNA here is from genome assembly GCA_964351775.1 of uncultured Kordia sp. Taxonomy (GTDB): domain Bacteria; phylum Bacteroidota; class Bacteroidia; order Flavobacteriales; family Flavobacteriaceae; genus Kordia. Next base: position 11,638 of record CAYGPQ010000111.1, read on the forward strand.
TAGACTTGAAACTAATAACGCAGAAATGAATCAAACAATTATCAATCAGCGCGAACGAATTAATGAATTAATAGCTGAAATTCAAAGCTATAAAAAGCAAAACAATGAACATAAATAAAGGAGGAAGTACCCTAAATATACTGTTTGGCGCATTTTTAATACTCAGCGCTGTAAAGCTAGGTTCGGACTTATATCTGCGTCATAAAAAAGGAAAAACTTTAGATAAAAAAGGCTGTGGTTGTGGAAAGTAATCACAAAAAAATAATCTATCTAACAATAGGCACTTTGACCTTAACAGCTATAAGTGCCTTTTTTGTGTATCGAAGATTTAGAACCAAACAGCAATCGTCACAAAGAATAGCACGCTCCATAGATTTATCCACCTTCGATAGTCCGGATATACCAGGTTCTGGAAATTGTATGGACAGACGTTTGCTCTTGATGTTGCAACAGCTCAAAATGCGAACAGGCTATCCAATCTTCAGTTGGATAAATTCAGGGGCAAGAAGCGCTTCACACAATCAAAAAGTTGGTGGCGCTTCAAGATCGTCTCATAAAATACCTACCTGTATGGCAGTCGATATTGGCGTGCCATCAACAGACATTAGAAATCAATTGGTATATGAAGCACGTAATTTAGGGTTTAAGAGAATTGGTGTTGGTAGAACATTCGTACATCTTGATACAGACGAAAATAAAAGTCAGTATGTGGCTTGGGGCTATCCTTCGGGGAGTCGTCCTGATGTGAATCCTTTTGTGTAATGTTATACTAGTAATTTCTTTGTATTTCTAAAATTCAAATTTGAGTTAAATTTCAATTTAAAAGATACCAGCGAGTACTTTCTAAATAATTTTCAATTTCAGCTTCAATTTCAGCTTCGCTAAATAGGTCTACAAGACCTATTCTTTACGCTCGTCCCCAACGTTAAAT
>CAYGPQ010000112.1:0-12480 GCA_964351775.1 uncultured Kordia sp.
ATATGTTTTCTTGCTCGAATGCGTTTTGCATTTTCCCATGAAAATACGAGTGCAGAAATGATAACACCTGCAATAACGGCAACTGCTAAATCTTTCCAAACAGTAATTAAGGAAACTGCAATCAATACAATCGCATCACTTACAGGAATTTTATTTAAAATTCTAAAACTACTCCAAGCAAAAGTTCCAATAACGACCATAAACATGACACCAACCAAGGCTGCAATTGGCACTTGCTCTATTAAACCTGATGCAAATAAAATAAAGCACAACAACGCTAATGCGGCAACAATTCCAGACAATCTTCCGCGTCCACCACCTTTTATATTAATGATAGATTGTCCAATCATGGCACAACCACCCATTCCACCAAAAAGTCCGTTTAGAATATTTGCCCCACCTTGCGCCAAACATTCACGGTTACTATTTCCACGAGTTTCTGTTAATTCATCCACTAAATTTAGGGTCATTAAAGACTCTATCAATCCGATAGCCGCTAAAATAAACGCATAAGGCGCCATGATTAGGAAGGTTTTTATACTCCACAATTCAGCCGCAAATATACTCGTTTGAAACTGTGGCAAACCACCTTTTAAACCAGTTGCTTCTCCTCCACTACCTTCTACAATAAACGATTTTACCGTTGCTACATCAATATTTCCAAAAATTACAATTGCCGAAACGACCGCAATCGCAATTAATGCTTCTGGTAATTTCTTGGTTAATTTTGGCAATCCCCACATAATCAACATTGTCAACATAACTAAACCTGACATTAACCAAAACTTTGCATTACTAAATAATGCTTCAAACCAAGCACCTGCATCCGACCAAATTGAAACTCCTTCAGGAGCAATTTGTGGGAACATTGCCAATTGTGACATAAATATGACGATAGCCAAGCCGTTTACAAATCCCATCATCACTGGATGTGGAATCAATCGGACAAATTTTCCCAATTTAAAAACACCTGCCAATGCCTGAATGACGCCAACCATGAGTAAAGTGATGAATAAAAATTGCAATCCTTGTTCGCCTAAATTGCCTTCTAAACCAAATTCGTTTCCTTTCTTCACAAGCGCAATCATGACTACTGCCATGGCTCCGGTAGCTCCAGAAATCATCCCTGGTCGTCCACCAAAAATAGCCGTGATAATTCCCATCATAAACGCGCCATACAAACCTACCATGGGCGGAACATCTGCCACAAAGGCAAACGCAACCGCTTCTGGCACTAATGCCAACGCAACCGTTAATCCACTTAAAATATCATTCTTGGCATTCGCCGTTCTCTTTCTAATAAACTCAGTCATAATTATTTGCTATCGTTTTTCTTAACATGAATCCGCATTATGCACTAGAAAATCTATTACATCTTTTAACTACTGCAAATACGATCGCTTTGCTATGTTTTTTAAGATAACCGTAGCGGTGCTATGCTGAACTTAAGAAAACATTCGTATTTATTATAGTTAAAACCTTCATAACGAAGTTCTACTACATAATGCGGATTTAAGAAGCGGCAAAAATACAGTTATTATTTCTACTGACAAGTTTTTAAGAATATCAAATTGTAATGTTTTCCTGTGTTGGAATAGATCTGAATGATTTATGAACGAATATTTTTGATTTTTTGAGTAAGTTTGACAAGCTAAAAACCTATTTCATGAAAAAAGTACTTTTGCTCCTAGTTTTATCATTTTTATGTTCGTGTAATTTAGAAAAGAAATCTTCCGAAATTGACACTGATTTTACAACCATATTTGAAAAATCAGGTGGAATGCAAACACCAACCTATCTGGAAGTGATTGCGTTTTATGAACAATTAGCAGAAAGTTATCCTGAAATTCAGCTGGAAACCATCGGAAATACAGATGCGGGTTATCCGTTACATTTAGTCACTTATAATCCTGATGGCAATTTTAATTTTGATCAAATTCGAAAAGAAAAAACAGTTTTATTAGTCAATAATGGTATTCATCCCGGCGAAAGTGACGGAATTGACGCTACGATGATGCTCCTACGCGATTTGGCAAACGGCACAAAAAAAGCACCTAAAAATATAGTGATTACAGCAATTCCCGTGTATAATGTTGGCGGGAGCTTGAATCGGAATTCGGGCACAAGAGCCAATCAAAATGGTCCGGAAGCGTATGGTTTTCGTGGAAATGCGCAAAATTATGATTTGAATCGTGATTTTATAAAATCAGATACCCGAAATGCAAAGGCTTTTGCGGAAATTTTCCATAAAGTACAACCAGATGTTTTTGTAGACAATCATGTGAGTAATGGCGCGGATTATCAATATATATTGACCCATTTATTCACACAACACAATAAATTAGGACATGAAGCGGGCAAGCTTTTACACGAAACCATGATGCCCGATTTAGAAAAAACACTGCAAGAAAATAATTGGGATATTACACCGTATGTAAATGTTTTTGGAAGAACGCCTGAAGCTGGATTTTCACAATTTTTTGATTCGCCACGCTATTCCACAGGCTATACAACCTTGTTTAACACGCTAGGTTTAATGGTGGAAACACACATGCTAAAATCATACAAGCAACGTGTAGAAGGAACCTACGCATTGATGGACGCACTGATTCAAAACATTGAAACCAAACATCACAAAGACATCAAATCGATTCGCAAACAAACGCATCAATCATTTTTGAATGCAGAAACCTATCCTATTCAGTGGGAATTAGACAAAAGCAAAGAGACAATTCTGAACTTCAAAGGTTTTGAAGGAACTTTTGTCGATAGTGATCTCACAGGTCAAAAACGCCTGAAATACGACGTTACAAAACCGTTTACCAAAGAAGTGAACTATGCAAACTACTTTAAATCAAAAAAAGAAGTAATTGTACCAAAAGCATACATCATTCCAAAAGGTTGGCATTCCGTATTGGAATTGCTCTCGCTGAATAATGTGAAATTCAATACTATTGAAAATGACACGGTTGTCAATGTAGAAACCTATCACATTAAAGATTTTAAAACATATACAAATCCGTACGAAGGACATTATACACATTACAATACAGAAGTGACAAAAACACCTGAGTCCATCAGCTTTAAAAAAGGTGATGTACTTGTATTTACGAATCAGCCTGCATTTCGATATTTGCTAGAAACGCTCGAACCTGAAGCGGTAGATTCGTTCTTCAATTGGAACTTTTTTGATACTATTTTACAGCAAAAAGAAGGATTTTCGGCGTATGTATTTGAAGATGAAGCTAAAGAATTATTAGCCAACAATCCCGAATGGCAAACAGCATTTTTAGCACTAAAAGTAAAAGATACTGCGTTTGCAAATAGTGCTTCACAACAATTACGTTGGATTTATGAAAAATCGGATCATTATGAAAAAGCACATTTGAGATATCCTGTTTTTAGGATTCTTAAATAATGTTCAATTTGATAATTTGAAGATGTTTTAATTTGAAAATGCTTCTCAACCACTACGAAAAGTATTTTCAACAAAATATATTTTGATTTCGACTCCGCTCAATGCGGTCATTATGTTTGTAGACTGATCGAAGTCGAAGTCAAAACAACAACTTTATATTTTCATACGAATTTTGGAGTGCTTCTTGGGCATTAATCAATTTGACAATTTGAAGATGTTTTCAATTTGAAAATGATTCACTATGTATTTTTAATCATTGAATCTTTCAATCTTTCAATTTTTTAATTTTTTAATTTTTCAATTCATCAAAACAACAACTTTATATTTTCATACGAATTTTGGAGTGCTTCTTGGGCATTAATCAATTTGACAATTTGAAGATGTTTTCAATTTGAAAATGATTCACTATGTATTTTTAATCATTGAATCTTTCAATCTTTCAATTTTTTAATTTTTTAATTTTTCAATTCATCAAAACAACAACTTTATATTTTCATACGAATTTTGGAGTGCTTCTTGGGTTGCGGCTTCATTTTTCCATCCTACTTCCGTAATGCCTTCTGCTTCTTCTGGAAACAACGCGCCATCAAAAGCAGTTTGCATTGCATACCAATGCGTTAATTTTAAGCGGTATTCACCATTTCGTTTAAATACATGATACGTATTCATCAAAAAATTGGTAATCGACAAACCTTTTACGCCTGTTTCCTCTTCAACTTCACGAATAGCGGTTTGCTCCATATTTTCACGCTTTTCCGTTTTTCCTTTGGGCAAATCCCACTTTCCATTTCTAAAAATAAACAATACATCGCCTTTTGTGTTTTTCACCAAACCGCCAGCAGCTTCAACCAAAGGTAATTTTTCACATAAAAGCGGTATTAATTGGTTAAAGTCATCGTGATAAAGTATCGCTTTATCTAATTTTCCAGAAGTCATTTTTCCTATAAGCCACTCAAAATCAATGTCTTTCAGTAAAAAGGTCGCAGGAATTTCACTTTTTTGCACTTCATTAGATAGAATAATGAGCTTTTCATTGATAAAAACTTTATACATTTGCATTATGATTTTTGATAAAAATACAGCTAAAAAGACTGCCGAATTATTGCTGCAAATTAACGCAATTAAATTACAACCGCAAGAACCTTTTACATGGGCTTCTGGTTGGAAGTCTCCCATATATTGTGATAATAGAATCACACTATCATTTCCTCCAATACGTAATTATTTGAGAGAGCAGTTTGCAAAACATATCGAAAAAGAATATGGAAAACCCGATGTCATTGCTGGTGTAGCTACTGGCGCTATTGGAATTGGAATTTTAGTAGCTGAATATTTAGGACTTCCATTTGTATATGTACGACCGGAAGCAAAAGGGCACGGAAGACAAAATCAAATTGAAGGATTTATCCAAAAAGGGCAAAATGTAGTCGTTGTGGAAGATTTAATCAGCACTGGAAAAAGTAGCTTAAATGCTGTAAAAGCATTAAAAGAAGCCGAGGTACATGTAAAAGGTATGGTGGCTATTTTTTCGTATAATTTTGATATTGCCAAACAAAACTTTAAGGAAGCAAATGTAAACTTACATACTTTAAGTAATTATGAAAACCTTTTAGAGCAAGCGTTAGACACCAACTATATAACGACAACTGAACTTGAAACTTTAGAAAATTGGCGAAAAGATCCTGCGAATTGGAATGCTAATTGATAAGAATACTGAAAAAATAACACTATGAATTTAGAAAGCCCAAAAGTTACCGTAGCTAAATCACCTCAAGAATTATACGATTTTTTGATGAATGTGGAAAACTTTGAAAAGTTAATGCCTGAAAGTATCAGTAAATTTGAAGTATTGGCAGAAGGAAAATTTTTGTTCGCGTTAAAGGGAATGCCAGAAATCATTCTAAAACTAAAAGAAAGTACGCCGCCAAATCAAGTTGTTTTAGGAGCTGCTTCTGACAAATTACCTTTTACACTTACTGGAAACATTCAAGAATTAGACGCAGGAAAAAGTGAAGCACAATTAGTGTTTGAAGGCAATTTCAATCCAATGATGGGAATGATGATTAAAGGGCCTATTGGTAAATTTATCAATACGCTTGCTGAAAATATGGGTAAATTATAACCGAGAAAAATATACGTTTTAAAAAGCTGAATGAAGGAAACTTTGTTCAGCTTTTTTGTTTCAATGTAGTTGAGTTCACGCGTGAGAAAGCTGCATTATGCAGTACTTCTCAATACAATTTTTCTTCATTTCATTACGAAAAACCACTCGAAATGAAGTGGGTCCAACTCAATACATCAACTTAATTTCTTTTAAATCAAATGCCTCTAAAACTTCATCTTCAAGCAATACATTTAACTTTCCATCTTCGCTAACTCCTTGAATAAATCCCATAAATAATTCACCATTTGGAGTCGTAAAAGTAGACGGTTTATCTTTTCGGAATAACAACGATTCATACTCTTCTTTTAAGGTTTCAAAGGCTCTTTCTGTAATCAAATGTGAATACTTTTGTAATTGTGCTGTGATTTGAAACATCACTTCATCCAAGTCAAAATGACTCCCAATAATTTTTTTTAACGAAGAAGCATTCAGTCCAACATTAAAATTTGTCTGATTTACATTCAAGCCAATTCCGATGATGGCTGCTGTCATATTGCTATTTTGTATGACATTTTCAATAAGAATTCCACATATTTTTTGATTCTCTGACAAAATGTCGTTTGGCCATTTAATCGCTAATTTCGGAACATGGAAATATTTTAACGCGTTGTAAATAGCCAATGAAGTTGCCATACTGATATAAAATCCTTCATGAATCTCTAGGCAATAAATCTTTTTAAAGACACTAAACGTAAGGTTTTTACCTTTTTCAGACTTCCATTTTGTTCCCATCTGACCTTTGCCAGCAGTTTGCAAAGCCGCCATCACGATCGTGAAATCAGCTAAGTTTTCTTTGGTACTTAGCTGTCGCAAGTAGGTATTTGTGGAATCAATGGCATCAAGTTTGATTGTTTTCATTGTATATTTAAAAAATCTTTAGATATTCTTATGATAAAGGAGTTACAAATAACATTTAAAAGTAATACTTTTGCACAAAATATAATTAATTGAATGACAAAAACTAAGGTTAGCATGGATCAATTGATCACAGGCATTATAAAAGGGATAGAAGAGGTAAAAGGAAATGATATCACCATCTTAGACTTACGCGAAATAGAAAATACAGTTTGTGACTACTTTATAATATGCAATGGTACATCAAATACGCAAGTAAATGCGATTGTTGGTTCCGTTCAAAAAATGGTTAGTAAAGAACTCAAAGACAAACCGTGGCACATAGAAGGTGCAGAAAATGCTGAATGGGTATTGATGGATTATGTGAATGTAGTAGTTCATGTATTTCAAAAACACATCCGTGAATTTTATGATATAGAAGGACTATGGGGAGATGCCAAAGTAACTTCTATTCAAGCAAATTATTAAAAACTACATTTAGATTTAATGGCAAACGATAACAAAAACACAACAAAAAAACCCAAATTCAATGCGTATTGGATTTATGGGCTTATAGGAGTTTTTCTGATTTTCTTAATATTTACAAACGATTCAACTTCCAGTGATAAAGTATCGTTTACAAAATTTAAGCAGCTGGTTGAGCTTAATGATATCAAAACGATCATGGTTACGACCAATAATACAGTTGCTGATATCTATTTAAAAGATGGTGCGGCTGAAAAAGATGCATATAAAGGATTGGTAAACAAAAAAGGCGGTTTCTCTTTTATGGGAGATTCACCTGATTTTACGATCAAGTATCTGAATCTTGAAAATTTCGAGCGATATCTTACGAGTATAAAAGAAGAAAAAAATCTTGATTTTGAAATAGAATCAAAACGACAAGACGGTACAATTTCTAGCTTTTTAATAAGCATTTTACCTTTTGTACTCATCATTGGTGTTTGGATTTTTATCATGCGTAGAATGTCTGGCGGTGGCGCTGGCGGCGGTGGCGGACAGATTTTTAATATTGGAAAATCGAAAGCAAGGTTATTTGATGAAAAAACAGATATTAAATCATCATTTAAAGATGTTGCTGGTTTAGAAGGTGCCAAAGAAGAAGTACAAGAAATTGTAGACTTTTTAAAGAATCCTGAAAAATATACTTCCTTAGGTGGAAAAATTCCAAAAGGAGCCTTATTAGTAGGACCTCCAGGAACTGGTAAAACATTGCTTGCAAAAGCAGTAGCAGGAGAAGCAAAAGTACCTTTCTTCTCGCTTTCTGGTTCTGATTTCGTAGAAATGTTTGTAGGTGTAGGAGCTTCCAGAGTTCGTGACTTATTTAAACAAGCAAAAGAAAAATCGCCTGCAATTATCTTTATTGATGAAATTGACGCAATTGGACGCGCACGTGGAAAAAACAACTTCACAGGTTCTAACGACGAACGCGAAAATACATTAAACCAGTTATTAACTGAAATGGACGGTTTTGGAACCAATACAAATGTAATTGTAATGGGCGCAACAAACCGTGCAGATATTTTGGATAAAGCTTTAATGCGTGCTGGACGTTTTGACAGACAGATTTATGTAGATCTTCCAGATTTGAATGAGCGAAAAGAAATTTTTGAAGTGCATTTAAAGCCACTGAAAAAAGATGAAAATTTAGATACTGATTTCTTATCCAAACAAACACCGGGATTCTCTGGTGCTGATATTGCAAATGTGTGTAATGAAGCAGCATTGATCGCAGCTAGAAAAGGTAAAAAAGCCGTTGAAAAGCAAGATTTCCTTGATGCCGTTGATCGTATTGTTGGTGGATTAGAAAAGAAAAATAAAATTATTACACCAGGCGAAAAGAAAACAGTGGCTTATCACGAAGCTGGACACGCCACCGTAAGTTGGTTGGTAGAACATGCGGCGCCATTAGTAAAAGTAACTATTGTTCCGAGAGGACAATCGTTAGGAGCTGCTTGGTATTTACCAGAAGAACGTATGTTAGTGCGTACCGAACAAATGTTGGACGAAATGTGTGCAACTTTGGGTGGACGAGCTGCTGAAAAAGTAATTTTCAATAAAATATCTACGGGTGCGTTGAGTGACTTAGAAAAAGTAACAAAACAAGCGCGTGCAATGGTTACGGTGTATGGTTTGAATGAAAAAATTGGAAACTTGACGTATTATGATTCAAGTGGAAATGACAGTGGATTCAATAAACCGTATAGTGAAGAAACCGCAAAAATAATCGATGAAGAAATCTCTAAGATCATTGAAAATCAATACCAAAGAGCTGTTCAAATTTTAGAAGAAAATAAAGACAAATTAACAACGCTTGCCGAATTACTTTTAGAAAAAGAAGTGATCTTTAAAGATGACTTAGAGGGAGTTTTCGGAGCGAGAACGTTTGTAAAATCTGACACTACTGAAAGTTCAGAAGAATAACTTGTCATTTTAAGAAATATTTATATTTAAAAAATCTCGATTTATCGTTAGATACATCGAGATTTTCTATCTTTGAACTAAATTGTTCCTAATATTAAACTACAATTGACTCCATGAGTCTTTTTAAGAAAATTTTCGGCTCTAAATCTAAACCTCAACAAGAAAATGATTCTTTGGATGAGCGTGGCAAATATATGCCACAGATTGAGCTTCCCATTGATGAACGTTTCACGATTAATTTCCGCAAAAATGGCGGAAAATTTCTATACTGTGATTCTTTTACAGACGTTTACAATAGTTTAGAAAACATCTTAATCGAAAACGGTTGGGAAGGAAAAGAAACCTTATGCTTTGATGAGCAATTACAAGAACGATTTGATAATTTTGATTTGAAATTTTCACGCATCAACATGAATGCTAGTTTTTATTTAGCTTCTTGTGAATATTTAATTGCTGATAATGGTTCTATCTTAGTTTGCTCAAGTCAAATAAAAGAAAAAAAACTCCACGACTTACCTGACAATTTTGTCATTCTTGCCACCACAAGCCAACTTGTAGGCTCCATAGGCGAAGGTTTACGCGGCATTAAGAACAAATATCAGTCAAACATTCCTAGTAATATCACAACTATCAAGCATTTTCAAGTACTGGAAGAAAAGGACTTTTTATCTTATGGAAGTAGCTCAAAAAACTTATATTTGCTGCTATTGGAAGACCTCTAAAATGAAAGAACTTTTAACGCGATCTTTAACTGGATTAGTTTTTATATCACTATTAATTTTTTCAGTGTTTTATTCTGAAGCGGCTATTCTGGCTGTATTCACCATATTTGGATTGTTGTGTTTGTTTGAATTCAGCAAACTCATCAACCTAAAAGGCTTCATTCAGTACCTTATATTTTTAATCACACTTGGTGTATTTGTTTTTTGGAAACAACTTCAACCAGAAGTTAAAATTGACGAAGCAACCTTAATTCTATTGGTATTTTCCATATTTGTCTCGCTATTCTTAATCAGAGACTTATTCACCAAAAAAGTAATTCCACTTTTCAAATTTAAAAAATACTTGCTCACTACGTTCTATCTCAGTAGTGGTTTTGCCTTTTTATTATTAATTCCACTTGCTACTAACAGTTACGAACCTTATATCATTTTAGGAAGTTTTATACTGGTTTGGGTAAATGATTCGTTTGCGTACATCACAGGGAAAAACTTTGGAAGACAAAAATTATTTGCTCGTATTTCACCTAAAAAAACAGTAGAAGGTTTTTTAGGCGGTTTACTTTTTTCTTGTATTGCTAGCTATTTTATCGCTAAATTTACCGAAACTTTGAGTTTTAGCAGTTGGCTTATCTTAGCAATTATTATCAGTTCTATTGGAACTATTGGCGATTTAATTCAGTCAAAGTTCAAAAGACAAGCCAATGTAAAAGATAGTGGTTCTATACTTCCAGGACATGGAGGTATTTTTGACCGATTGGACAGCATGATATTTTCTGCGCCATTTATTTATTTGTTTTTAAAGATATTACATTATGTTTCATAGAGAAGGATATAAAATTATCATTGTTACATTTATCATTGTTGCGGCTATTGTTGTAACTGCTGATAAAATTGATGCCAATTGGATAAAGTATACATTACAAGCCATTGCGGTTGTATTTTTAATTTTGATTCTACAATTTTTTAGAAATCCAAAACGTGTCACACCCAAAAATGATGCCCATGTGATTGCACCTGTGGATGGAAAAGTAGTGGTCATTGAAGAAGTATTTGAAAAAGAATATTTTAAAGATCAGCGCTTGCAAGTATCCATTTTTATGTCGCCAATCAATGTACACGTAACGCGTTATGGAATTGGCGGATTGATAACTTATAGCAAATATCATCCAGGGAAATTTTTAGTTGCTTGGCATCCAAAATCTTCCGAAGAAAACGAACGTACTTCTGTCGTAATAGACAATCCAACGTACGGAAGTATTTTATACCGACAAGTTGCGGGCGCTTTAGCAAAAAGAATCGTAAATTATGCCGAAGAAGGCATGCAAGTCATTCAAGGTGAAGATGCTGGATTTATAAAATTTGGTTCGCGTGTAGATTTATATTTACCCTTAGATACCAAAATCAACGTAAAACTCAACCAAACTGTCAAAGGTGGCGTAGATATTATAGCGATGAAGTAATGAAAAATTCGGAATTAGACATAGCATTTTATGAAGCTGTTGAGCGTGTAAACAGCAGTACGGAATCTTTTCCTGCTGATTTTTTATTGCGCCTCTATGCGTATTATAAAAAAGCAACTAATAACTACGATAAACCTAGTAGTCGCAGACCCATTATCAATGCTTTTAAAATGAACGCACTACTACAAACGCGTGACATTTCTCCTGAAGAAGCAAAAACTGCCTATACAGAATTGGTAAACTCCTATTTTGAAGCCAAATAAAACGGTACTCTTGCCTACTTGGCTGAAACTATGTTTGTTTTTTATTACATGGTTTACATTTTCAGTCATCTCTGAGATAATTTCAATTGGGCTACTTCCACAATTTTCTAATAAAGTTAATGCAATACATACATTGCCAGTTCGCACCATCAAACATTTATTTCAATTGGTGGCAACGCTGACAAGCATATGGTTTTTCTTAAAGTTTATAGACAAAGTTTCACTTATTTCCATCGGTTTTCATACGAAAGGAAGACTCAAAGATATTCTTTTGGGAATAGTTTTAGGGTTTGTCATCATGGCGATAGCGTATTCTTTATTAATTAATTTGAATGAAATTACATTTGATTCCTATTTGATAGATCTGAAATCGATTGTATATTCAATTATATTCTTTATTTCGGTTTCCGTTTTGGAAGAAGCGCTGTGCAGAGGTTACATTTTAGGGCAATTGCTAGAAACGTCTAATAAGTATGTTGCGTTAGTGATTTCCTCGATCATTTTTACGGCTTTACATTCGTTGAATCCAAATATGGCTGCAATTCCAGTGCTTAACTTATTTCTTGCGGGAATCTTGCTCGGAATCACGTATATCTATACCAAAAACTTATGGTTTCCGATTGCGCTTCACTTTAGTTGGAATTTCTTTCAAGGTTCCATCTTTGGTTTTGAAGTCAGTGGACAAAAATTATATTCCGTTATCCAACAAACACGTCCAGAAGATAATGTACTGAATGGTGGCAATTTTGGATTTGAAGGTTCACTCCTAGCGACTTTTATGTTGTTGAATGCTATTTTCTTCATTTGGAGATTTTATGAAAAGAAGACTTCTTCTTCTTAAATTTTAAAAGCTAAATGTTGAATTTCAAGGCAAACTATCAATCAAAAAGTCTAATGATTTTAGTTGATAATCTGTTTCGTGATAATCATTTGTTTTTCGAAATTCTTGCAACAAGCCAACTAAATCGTGTGTTAAGATAAAAAAGTACAAACCGTTTTTAATATTTTTTTCTATTTCAAAATCTTGCTTGTATTTTAGCAATTCAGATTTCACTTGTTTTAGTTCTTGAAGTAATTCTTTGTTGAGTTGCTTTTGAGTTATCATAATGTAATTTTAACTGTTATTATATCAAAACAAATGTAAGTTAAAATATTATTTCATACAAGTTTAAAT
>CAYGPQ010000113.1:0-7540 GCA_964351775.1 uncultured Kordia sp.
TAATTTATGTTTTTAATTTACATAACTTATTGATAATCAAAACACAAATAACACATAAAAAATGTATGGGAAACCAATACATTACAGGAAATTTACTTTCTTTTCTAAATTCATAAAACATACCTTGTTTGTTACATTTCTTTAGCTTAATTTTAATTCTATGACAGAAGTTGATATCGAAAAAGAAAATGCAGCGATTGCCAAACAGTACAAAGAACTGTTACGGATTAGTTATCAAGTGCTTTCCGGTGAAGATAAAAAAATCATCCGAAAAGCGTTTGATGTAGCTGTTGATGCGCATAAAGATCAGCGAAGAAAAAGTGGAGAAGCCTATATTTTCCATCCCATTGCTGTGGCTAAAATTGTAGCTTCAGAAATTGGAATGGACGCCACTTCTATTGCTTCTGCCCTATTACACGATGTGGTAGAAGATACGGAATACACGCTTGAAGATATTGAACGAATGTTTGGAATTACCGTTGCGAAAATTGTGGACGGATTGACCAAAATTTCACATCTCAAGAAAGATAAAGACGTTTCCATGCAAGCGGAAAACTTCCGCAAAATGCTATTGACCATCAATGATGATGTGCGTGTAATTATTATTAAAATTGCCGATCGACTCCACAATATGCAAACGATGGATTCAATGGCGTCAGACAAACAAGTCAAAATTGCTTCCGAAACACTCTATATTTATGCGCCATTAGCACATCGTATTGGACTGTATAATATTAAAACTGAATTGGAAGATTTAAGCTTAAAATATACAGAGCCCGAAGTTTTTAACGACATTCAAAATAAAATTGAAGAAAGTAAGGAAGAGCAACAAGAGTATATTGACAACTTTTCTTCGGTTATTAGAAATTCATTAGATAAAGAAGAGTTAAGATGTGAAATCAAAGGGCGTTTTAAATCCATTTTTTCCATTCGTAGAAAAATGGTCCAGCAAGGTGTTACTTTTGATGAAGTGTATGACAAATTTGCCATTAGAATCATTTATGAAACGGAAGATTTAGAAAATGAAAAATTCATCGCTTGGAAAATTTATTCGATTGTAACCGATCATTTTCATCCAAATCCTGTGCGTTTGCGCGATTGGATTTCTTCACCAAAATCTACTGGATACGAAGCCTTACACATTACAGTTATGGGACCGAAAGGTCGTTGGGTTGAAGTGCAAATTCGTTCGCATCGCATGCATGAAATTGCCGAAAAAGGATATGCTGCACATTTTAAATACAAACAAGGTGAACAAAAAGAAAACGGTTTAGAACCTTGGCTGAATAGATTACAAGAAGCGCTAGAAAATCAAGAAGTAAACGCGGTTGATTTTGTAGAACAGTTTAAACTGAATTTATACGCAAAAGAAATTTTTGTATTTACACCTACGGGCGATTTAAAATCGTTGCCAAAAGGTGCAACACCATTAGATTTTGCTTTCAGCATTCACACCGAAATTGGATATCATACGCGTGGCGCAAAAGTGAATGGAAAATTAGTACCACTAAGTCATGAACTGCAAAGCGGCGATCAAGTGGAAGTAATTACCTCTGATAAATCGAAACCAAATGCAAACTGGTTAGATTATGCCACCACTTCCAGAGCGCGGTCTAAAATAAAATCTTCGCTCAAAGAGGAGAAAAAAGGAATTGCCGAAGATGGAAAAGAAATTTTACGCAGAAAATTAAAGCAATTAAAAATTCCGTTAGATGAACAATCCATCAATGAATTGGTCAATCATTTCAAACTAAAAACAAGTTTAGATTTGTTCTATCGTGTTGGAATTGGAACTATTGACAACATAAAGTTGAAAGAATTCGCGTCACAACGCGGGAATAGTATTTTTAACTTTTTTAAGAATAAAATTCGAAGAACGCAACATATTTCTAATGAAGAAATCAACCAACCAGAAGTTTCCAATCAGTATGATTTAATTGTTTTTGGTAAGGAAGAAGAAAAATTAAATTATATATTATCAAATTGCTGCAATCCCATTCCTGGCGATCCAGTTTTTGGTTTTATCACGGTAAATGAAGGGATCAAAGTACATAAAAAAGATTGTCCAAATGCGGTAAGTTTACAAGCGAATTACGCATATCGAATTATAGCAGCAAAGTGGATTGATTCTTCTCAAGAAGAATTTACAGCCTTGTTAGAGATTACAGGAATTGACAATATGGGATTGGTGAACGAGGTGACGAAAATTATTTCTAGTAATATGCACGTGAATATGCGAAACATCAGTTTTGACAGTAATGACGGAATTTTTAATGGACGAATTACCGTAGTTGTAAAGAATAATACCATCTTAAAAAGATTGATTACGAAACTGAAAAAGATCAACGGAATCGAAAAAATAGCTCGTTTATAACACTTTTATATAAAACAATATCAAAAAAGCTGTCCGAAACATCTTCAACGTTTCTTAGACAGCTTTTTTACAATAACTAGTAATCCTAATGATTAAAAATTAACACTCATCACATTTTTCAGGACATGTGAGCGAGCAATAACATGTTGCAATAATAGTACACGCATCATGTGCAGTTCGTACGGTTTTAGCCGTACGAATAGGTTCGGAAGGCACTTCGCTTGAAACGTCTGTTCCTCCTTGCAGATTAAAAGTTTCTAAACTAGAAATTACTTTTTTACCTAGTGCTAGTTTTGGATTGAATTCTTTTTTTTTCATAATCTATTCATTTTTAATTACATATCTCTTTTGTTTCACAGTACAGCGTACAAACATCGCCAACAGTTTCACATACTTCTGGCTTGGTTACAAACGTTGTGAGTCGAATTGTAACCGTTATAGGAATTACAATTGGATCTGTTCCGCCGGTTACTTTTGCACTATCCAAATTGGAAATAATGCGTTTTCTTAATTGCAATTTTTGCTCGAAATCTTTTTTCTTCATAATAGCTTAATTAAGTTTTAATTTGGTGGACAAATACAAGCAGTTTCTACACAACTTGGCGGAATCGTAGTGCATCGTGTGGAACCTTCATCACAAACTTCAGGTGTTGTATAAATATCGATGGTTATTTTGACGGTTCTAACAATAACATATGTAACTGTTTGAATGATTCCGTCAGTTCCACCTTGCAGGTTATTTTGTTGCAAATTGGAAATCTTACTCTTTCCAAGATTGAGTTTTGAATGAAATTCTTTTTTCTTCATGATATGTGGTTTTTAAGTTTTAAATTTTTGAAGTCATTGCTATCAGACAGATGGACATGTATCCATACAGGTTGGAGGAAATGTAGTAACTTGAGTAGTGTCAATAGGACAATATTCAGTTTCGTCTCCTGTACAAATACGCCAATCTGTCAACACAATCGTTGTAACTTTAATTGGATCAGAAGTGTCATCTGTTCCACCTTGTAGCCGATTTTGTTGTAAATTAGAAATTACTTTTTTCCCTAAGTGAAGGCTGTTGTTGAATTCTTTCTTTTTCATTATATATAAAGCATTAAAATGAATCGCGTTCGTATTCACGTCATCATAGACCTGCGATGCGATGCTGTTTTATATAGAACTTTAGGAGAACACACATTTCTGATACTCAGAAACATACTTATTAAAAGTACATTTTTAAAAGCGAAAAAACAAACAAAAGCGAAACATCCGATAATAAATCTAATATACTTTACTCTGCTATTTGAATTCCAACCGATAATATGTCACTAAATTTGAAAAATAAGTGTAAATTTGTTTTTTAAATCTTCAGCCAAGATGCAACAACATATTGAGGAAAATAATCAAGATATTGTAAAAAACGTTTTTACAAAGTTTTTAGAAGATAACGGACATCGAAAAACTCCAGAACGCTTTGCCATACTACAAGAAATCTATGAAAACGAAGAACACTTCGACATTGAATCATTATACATCAAAATGAAAAATAAAAATTATAGAGTTAGTAGAGCTACGCTGTACAACACTATTGAACTTTTATTAGATAGTAATCTGGTTCGTAAGCACCAATTTGGTCAAAACCAAGCACATTACGAAAAATCATATTTTGACAAGCAACACGATCACATCATCCTTACCGATTCTGGCGAAGTGATGGAATTCTGTGATCCACGAATACAAAGCATCAAACAAACGATAGAAGAAATTTTTGATATTGACATTCACAATCACTCATTATACTTTTACGCTACGAAGAAAAACAACAACTAAGAAAACTAACAACAACACACTAACTCAATTATTACAATGGCAGTAGATTTACTACTCGGACTTCAATGGGGAGACGAAGGCAAAGGAAAAATTGTTGACGTATTAACCGCAAACTACGATATTATTGCACGTTTTCAAGGTGGACCAAATGCGGGTCACACCCTAGAATTTGACGGAATTAAACATGTATTACGAACCATTCCTTCTGGAATTTTTCATGAAACCGCTACCAATGTGATTGGAAATGGGGTCGTAATCGATCCGGTGGTTTTTAAGAAAGAATTAGACGGTTTGGCGCAATTTAATATTGACATCAAAACGAAATTAATTATTTCAAGAAAAGCACATTTAATTCTTCCAACACATCGTTTGTTAGATGCAGCTTCGGAAGCATCCAAAGGAAAAGCCAAAATTGGTTCTACACTGAAAGGTATTGGACCAACGTACATGGATAAAACAGGAAGAAATGGAATTCGTGTGGGCGATTTAGAATTGGACAATTGGAAAGAAAAATATCGTGCTTTGACTAATAAGCATGAAGCAATGATTAAATTCTATAATGTAGATGTTCAGTACGATTTGGAAGAAATGGAAACCGAATTTTTTGAAGCTATAGACGTTTTAAAAGCATTACAATTCATTGACAGCGAAGAATATTTACACCAAGCACAAAAAAGCGGAAAAACCATCTTAGCAGAAGGCGCACAAGGTTCGTTACTAGATATTGACTTCGGAACGTATCCGTTTGTCACTTCTTCTACCACAACCGCAGCTGGTGCATGTACAGGTTTAGGCGTTGCTCCTAACAAAATAAAAGACGTTTTCGGAATCTTTAAAGCGTATACTACGCGTGTAGGCTCTGGACCTTTTCCAACGGAACTATTTGATGAAGTTGGTGCAGATATGGCACGAATTGGACATGAATTTGGTGCAGTAACAGGTCGCCCAAGACGTTGTGGATGGCTCGATTTAGTCGCGTTAAAATACACCGCACAAATCAATGGTGTTACACAATTGATGATGATGAAAGGCGATGTGCTTTCTGGTTTTAAAACCTTAAAAGTGTGTACTGCTTACAAATATAAAGGGGAAACTATTTCGCATTTTCCGTATAATATAGAACCTGAAAACATTGAGCCAATTTATACCGATTTCAAAGGTTGGAAAGAAGATTTAACAAAGATGAGTGATCCTTCTCAATTTCCAAAAGAATTGAATGAGTATATCGACTTCTTAGAAAAGCAACTCGAAATACCCATCAAAATTGTTTCGGTTGGTCCCGACAGAACACAAACAATACACAGATAATCAAGAAAAAAGCTTCCCCATCGGAGGCTTTTTTTAGCTTCAACCCAAAGTTTGTTAACATATTTTATAAGTTTAGGAATGGTTTTTGTTCAGTTTTTAGGTAACTTTGAATATGAACTAAAAACGCGATAATTATGTTAGGTAGCTTCTTTAAAACACGAAAAAATAGAACGTTCAACTATACGCCTCAGTATTACAATCAAGATCAAGAACGCTCATTATCTAAAAGTAATTTCGCTAAATACAGAAGATCTTGGGAAGAAGCTGGTAAAGCAAGTAGAAACAGAAAAAATGTAGAAGTTTCTAAACGTTTGGTAATTATATTCTTAGTACTTGTTTTTATCGCATTGTATTTTCTTGACTTTGACCTATCAATATTTACTAGAAAATAATACATGGCAGACATTATTAAGCTTTTACCCGATCATGTTGCAAACCAAATTGCTGCAGGAGAAGTTGTGCAGCGACCTGCATCGGTGGTAAAAGAGTTACTTGAAAATGCAATTGATGCACAAGCCTCCGAAATCAAACTGATTGTAAAGGAAGCCGGAAAAACACTGATACACGTTATTGACAACGGATTTGGAATGAGCGAAACTGACGCGCGACTTTCCTTTGAGCGTCATGCTACATCAAAAATTCAAGCAGCAGAAGATTTATTTAATTTACATACCAAAGGTTTCCGCGGGGAAGCCTTGGCGTCTATTGCCGCAATTGCCCATGTGGAATTGCAAACGAAAAAAGCCGATGCCGAACTTGGCACACGCATTAAAATTGAAGGCAGTCAAATCACCGCGCAAGAAGTCGTGACGACACCCACAGGAAGTTCTATTTCAGTTAAAAATCTGTTTTATAATATTCCTGCACGGCGTAATTTTTTAAAGTCAGACACCGTAGAATTACGTCATATTATAGACGAATTTCAACGTGTTGCGTTGGCGCATCCTGATATTGCTTTTGTGTTATATCACAATGGAAATGAGCTATTTAATCTTCCTCAAAGTAATAAAAGACAGCGAATTGTAAATATTTTAGGCGGAAAAACGAATGAAAAACTTGTTCCCATTCAGGAAGATACCGATATTGTAAAAATCAATGGTTTTGTGGGTAAACCCGAATTTGCTAAGAAAAGTAGAAACGAGCAGTTTTTCTTTGTGAATAATCGATTTATCAAAAGCCCTTACTTACATCACGCTATTAGTGCTGCCTTTGAAGGTTTACTGAAAGAAAAGATGCAACCGAGCTATTTTATTTATTTACAAGTAAAACCTGAAACGATTGACATCAACATTCATCCCACAAAAACAGAGATAAAATTTGATGACGAACATTCGCTCTACGCAATGTTGCGCGCGACGGTAAAACACAGTTTGGGACAATTTAATATTGCGCCAATTCTCGATTTTGATCGGGATGCAAATTTAGACACGCCGTACGATTATAAAAACAAACAGGGTTCTGTTCCTAAAATTCAAGTAGATCCAAGTTTCAATCCGTTTGCGGACGAAAAGAAATATACAGGAAATTCAACAATGCCAAAACATACTGCTTTTCGGAAAGAATCTACCGAAGGTTGGGAAAGTTTGTATGTTGGCTTGGAATCTTCTAAAAATGATACGACGCGATTTTCAGGCGAAAGTATCGAGTTTGAATCGGAAGAAGTCACAAGTTCCTTATTTACAAATGATGAACAACGAGACGCACTAACCTATCAATTACACCGAAAATATATTGTAAGTTCTATCAAATCAGGTATAGTGATTATCGATCAACACCGAGCGCATCAACGGGTTTTGTATGAACAATTATTAAAAAATATTACGGTGAGCGAAGCGGTCAGTCAACAATTACTATTTCCGGTCACGTTTAGCTTCACCACGAGTGAAATTGCACTTTTAAAAGAAGTGAAAGAAAGTTTAGAGAATATCGGTTTTATGTTTAGCAAAATTACCGACGACACCATTGAACTTTCTGGAATTCCGTCCAATATTTCGGAAAGCGAATTGCAAATTATCATCGAGCAAATGTTGAACGATTTTCAAG
>CAYGPQ010000113.1:7550-12302 GCA_964351775.1 uncultured Kordia sp.
TGATGTGTTAGTAAAATCATTAGCAAAAAGTATGGCAATTCGTACTGGAAAAAAATTAGAAGTCGCGGAGCAAGAAGCATTGGTCAACAATCTTTTTGCCTGTAAAGAACCGATGGTTTCGCCTTTTCAAAAAACAATTTTCATCACACTAAGCGTGGATGATTTAGATAAAAAATTCATATAAATTATGATGCGTATTACCGATACCGTTAAACATTTAATCATCATCAATGTCCTACTTTGGGTAGCCATGCTCATTTTGGCAGAAAGAGGCATCAATCTGATTGAAATTTTTGGGTTATATTTTCCAGAAAATCCACATTTCAAATTTTGGCAACCTGTTACAAGTATGTTTATGCATTCTTCTGTGAGTCCTACACATATTTTATTTAACATGATTAGTTTGTGGATGTTTGGTTCTGCGTTGGAAATGCGCTGGGGAAAAGTAAAGTTTCTAAGTTTTTATTTTATTACGGGCGTTGGTGCAGGTTTAGTGCATACATTAGTTAATTATTATGATTTTTACAGCAACTTAAATATCTTGATAGAAGCTGGTTTTAATCAAGCCGATATTCTTGCTACACTGAAAGAAGGTAAGTATATGATTCCTTGGGAAAGTGTGTTGACAGATAATCAATTTACAGCTTTCATGGGATCATTTGTGGCGCCTGCTGTTGGAGCCTCAGGAGCTTTGTATGGTGTATTAGTTGCTTTTGGAATGTTATATCCAAATATGGAATTGATGATGTTGTTTATTCCGATTCCAATTAAAGCAAAATATTTTATTCCAGGATTGTTATTGTTGGATTTTATTGGAGGAATTACAGGCGGATTCAGTTTCTTTGGCGGCGGAAACATTGCACACTTTGCACATTTAGGTGGCGCACTGTTTGGTTTCTTGTTGATGTGGTATTGGAATAAAACACAATTTAATAAAAATCGTTGGGATTAATGGATACGAAAACACGCATATCGACTTTATTTAAAGGATTTAACGCATTTGAAAAGTTGATTTTTATCAATGTTGTTATTTTTACAATCATTGCTTTGTTTAATGCAATTTATTATTCCTTTACTGGAATACGTTCAAGCTTCTTTGTTGATTATTTTACGCTTCCTAACGGAAGTGAATTGTTTTATAAACCATGGACATTGATTACGTATGCTTTTATACACAATGGCTTTATGCACCTAATCTTCAATTGTTTAGTATTGTACTTTACAGGGAAAATATTTTATATGTTTTTTACTGAAAAACAATTCATAACCGTATATGTCTATGGAATATTTGGAGGCGCATTCCTATTTTTAGCTGCGTATAATTTATTACCCGCTTTCGCAGGCAAACCTGCCGTTTTAATGGGCGCATCGGCAGCGGTATTGGCCATTTTAGCGGCAGGCGCCACCTATTCGCCAAACTTTATAGTAAATTTATTTGGTGTTTTACCGCTTAAATATTGGATTCTAGCTGTACTGTTGGTCATTTCGTATATAGCAGCAATTCCATATGATAATGCAGGTGGTCATTTTGCACATATTGGCGGAGCGCTTATTGGGTTTTTCTATATAAAACAACTCACCAAAGGGAACGATATCGGCATCCGATTTGAACACTTTTGGGATCGCTTGATGAATTATTTTACCCCAAAAAAGAAATCTCCATTAAAAACAGTATATAGAAATCAAACAAATAAACGTTCTACACAAACGGCTACGCCATCGCCAACGGAAAAACAACGTAAAATTGATGGTATTTTGGATAAAATCAGTAAATCGGGTTATGAAAGCTTGACCAAAGAAGAGAAAGATTTTCTGTTTAAAGCAGGAAAATAAAATTAATGTATGGCTGAGAAGAAAAAAATAAGTTTTTTAGGTAGAATCGTCTTCTTCTTCAACTCCGTATTTGCGGCTTTGCTTCTCTTGTCTTATATTTTACCTTACGCAGTTCCTAAAAGTTTCCCTATTCTTTCAGTGCTGAGCTTGTTGGTTCCGGTATTTATTGTCATCAACTTTTGCTTTATGCTCTTTTGGATTTTAAATGTCCGAAAGAAATTTTTGCTATCCTTTTTGGTCTTAATTTTAGGATATTCGCATGTAACATCCTTGTATAAATTTTCGGGAAACACCACAGAACCGACGGAAAATGCTATTTCTGTGATGAGTTATAATGTTCGATTGTTTAATATTTATGATTGGATTAAGGAAGCACACATCGATAAAAAGATTGTAGATTTGATTCAGTCCGAATCGCCCGATATCATTGCTTTGCAAGAATTTCATCGCAATCAAGAAGCAGCTTTTGATTTCTATCCCTATAAACATGTGGTCTTTAAAGGTAAAACTAAAAAATCGGGACAAGCTATTTTTTCAAAGTTTCCTATTCTACATAAAGGTTCACTGGAATTTTCCCATACGCCAAATAATGCTATTTATATAGATATTTTACAGCATGGAGATACGATTCGTGTGTACAATTTGCATTTAGAATCGTTGCGCATTAATCCGCAAAAAGAAGAATTTTCTCAGAAGAATTCAGAACGTTTATTGAAACGTATGGCGAATACTTTTAAGATGCAGCAATCGCAAGTAGAACTCTTTGAAATCAACCGAAAACACTGTAAGTATAAGAAAATTATTTTGGGCGATTTTAATAATACACAATTCTCCAATGTCTATAAAACTGTCAAAGGTGATATGAAAGATGCCTTTGTAGAAGCTGGAAAAGGCTTTGGAAGAACCTTAGATTTTTCTTATTTCCCGATGCGAATTGATTTTATTTTAGCGGACGAATCATTTACGGTCAATACGTTTCAAACCTTCTCGGAACATTATTCGGATCATTATGCGATCAAGAGTGTGATTTCGTTGGATTGACATTTCGACTTTGCTCAATGCCACGGTTTTCGGTTGTCTTAAAATTTAAAGAGTAAGCAATCTGAAATCCAAAATCACCAATCATTCAAATTCTTACTTCAAAAAACACGCAGCTTTTTAAAAAGCAATACTTATTCATTTCGGCACTAAAAAGCACTTCATTCTCAATGAGAATACTGAAAGATTTGCTTTGTGTTGCTGATCAAAAAGACGTGTTAACATAAACAACTTTTTTTAAGGTAATACTTTATCGGGTTTCCCTTTTCAGTGAATAAAGCTTCATTCATTTGGTTTATTAATAACATTAAAACCACTTATTATGAAAAAAAAAATTACATCATTAATGCTGAACAAAAAATCCATTTCAAGTTTAAAAGAAACTCATGTTTTAGGTGGTAAATCCGATGAATATTGCTATTCTACTAGTAAAAATTATTGTAAATCAGCATGTTGTTCTTCTAAGCTTTATCAAGATTGCACCGTAACGTATGCCGCTTGTGTAACTGAACTTAGGTTTTGTGGAGCATTTTAAAAAACTAGCGAACTTCGGTTCGCTTTTTTGTGAATTCTATGGAGCATTAATACCAATTAAATTTAACAAGCTAGGAAGTCTGAGAAAAGCTACATCATCCAACAATCCACAGCATCTGCTAAAATGTGAAGCAACAATCCGATTCCTAAAATACGTGTTTTTTTGAAGCATAAAAATCCTACGTAGACAGCAATTGCATAATAGCTATGCAATGGATGAAAGTTGATGCTACACCGATTTGGATCAAAAATAGGCGTTGCTAATAAATGATCGAGGTCGATGAACATACAAAGAATGAATATAAAATAGACCGTTTTCCATTGTTTCCGATAGCAATATAAAGCTATCAGTAACGGAAAAATAAAGTGCAATCCGTAATGAACACAGGTTCGTAACATTATAAAACGGTTTGCTGTTCTAAATACGAAAGTGCATTGGTACCTTCATTGAAAAGTAAGTCTAAAATACTGAGATTTGGAATAAAACCATATTTATCATCAAAGACTTGCGTGTAGGTTTCAAAACCATAATCGGGTTCTTTTTTTAGGTTTGCCAATTTTCTATAATCGTGAATATCAGTTACAATTGGTTGGTATTCGATGGTTTTTGTCATTGCAATTTCCAATTGCAAGCAGTCGTTCACCAATTGAATGGTATCTAAATTCAAATCCATTAAAAACGTGTATCGTTTTTGAAAAAGCGGTTGTAATTCGTCTTCGTAATATTCAAAGAAAGGAGATGTTCGATACGCAGATTCTAACGATTTCCAATGCAATCGTTGCCAAGGAGTTTCGTTAGCTATTTGAATATCTTTATACCTTTGATGCTTTTTTTCTTTTTTGTGTCGCACCGGAACATTGAACATTAGTTTTCCGTTCGCGCCATAAATGTAGGTTCGATTCCGATAGGTTTGCTTTTGGAAATTATCTTCCATTTCAAACATGACACTATCTGATTTTGCCAACACTACATAGTGCGCAATGCTTGGGAAATATGTTGGATGGATGAGGGTTTTCAATCCGTTATGAGTTATGAGTTATGAGTTATGAGTTATGAGTTATGAAAGTTGTTTTTTCTGTAATTGAATGGCAAATTGACACTATTATCAAATCGTTACATTTTCAAATTATCAAATTGACACATCTTCCAATTAAAAAAATTATCAAAAGTCAATTCCTACTTCAAAAAGTTCTCGACTGCATTCAAACTGAAAACTGAAAACCGACAACTGATTACGCTTTCTTCTTTCTTTTTCTAATATAGTTAAACAAAAACCAACCTGCCAACAAAATCAAGAAATATTTGAAATACGAAACGGGTGTTCCATCGCCGCTAACGGTCGTAAA
>CAYGPQ010000114.1:0-12063 GCA_964351775.1 uncultured Kordia sp.
GATACAATTTTCTATCTATCTCGACTGCGCTCGATATGACAGAAAATCACTCGAAGTGACGATTTACTATGACATAGAACTTACAAGACAAACATTCAGCATTTAAAACATAAAAGGTAAGAGTAAGCAATCTAAAAGCAAAGCGCTCTAACATCTAACAGCGTAGCGTTCTAAAAGCGAAGCGATCTGAAAGTTGAAAACTTTTTGTAACATTTTATCAAAACTGCATCTAAAGGGAAAATCAAAAACACACAAACGATGAATACCTTAAAAAAATTACTGATCTTAAGCTGTTTCTTATTCATATTTACAGCGCAATCACAATCACAAGAAAAAGCATTTCAAGTTGAAATCATTGGAAAAGGAAATCCTGTATTACTATTTCCTGGATTTAGTTGCACAGGAGACGTTTGGGTCGAAACCGTAAAAGAACTCTCCAAAACACACGAATGTCATGTATTTACATTTGCCGGATTTGGAACAGTTCCGCCGATAGAAACTCCGTGGTTAGAAACGATTAAAAACGATGTAGAAAACTATGTAGCTCGAAAAAAACTGCAACAACCAACAATCATTGGACATAGCATGGGCGGATCTTTAGCACTTTGGTTGGCAGCAACAAAACCAAATACCTATAAACAACTCATCATCGTGGATGGACTTCCAAGCATTGGAGCCTTGATGATTCCTGATTTCTCACCTGAAAAAGTAAGCTATGACAATCCATTTTCAAAGCAACAATTAACAATGGAACCCGAAGCATTCAAACAAATGGCAATCCAAATGGCAGCAGGAATGACGCTCAACAAAGAAAAACAACCTATAATCGCTTCTTGGATGGAACAAGCTGATAGAAAAACCTACGTACACGGTTATGTAGATTTATTAAAATTGGATCTCAGAGAACAAATTCAACACATAAAAATACCTGTTACCATTATGGCGGCAATCAGTTTCTATCCAAAAAAACAAGTGGAAGAATTATACACAAAACAATATGAAAAACTGACCAACAAAGAAATTATATACGTTGATAATTCAGCACACTTTATTATGTTTGACAAACCAGATTGGTTTATACAAGAAGTTCAAAAAATAGTCGTAAAAAGGTAAGAGTTATGAGTGTGGAGTTATGAGTAAGCAATCTAAAAGCACTAGCACTGAGCTTGCCGAAGTGAAGCGATCTAATGTCTAACAGCGAAGCGTTCTAAGAGCGTAGCGATCTAAATTAAAGCCATTGTCACAACAATTCACAAAAATATATCAAAATCATTATGACAAAGTCTACAGGCTGTGTCTCGGATATGTAAATGGAGACGCAGCATTCGCCAAAGATTTAGCGCAAGATGTTTTCATAAAAGTTTGGGAACATTTGGACGAATTCAAACACAAATCGAGTATAGGAACCTGGATTTACAGAATAACAGTTAATACCTGCTTATTCTTCATTCGAAAAAATAAAAAAGGAACCTATAGCATCCCAGAAATAGCAGAAGACAAACAAGATGTACTTCAAGAAGAAACAGCCCATCAAAACCGTTTACAACAAATGTACGCGTGCATTCAGCAACTCAAACAAACGGAACGAATCATCATCTTATTAGTATTAGAAGGTTTGCCACAAAAAGAAATAGCTGACATTACAGGACATTCACACGAAAACATTCGTGTTATGGTGCATAGAATCAAAGAAAAACTAACAAAATGCGTATCTCATGGAATTTAACGACCTACAAAACACTTGGAATCAACAATCGGAAACAACAGCGCTTCCTGATTTTGAACCAGCAAAACAACAACTCACACAGCTTCGCAAAAAACAACGACTCACACAGTTCATCTTAGGAATTACGGGCACAATTCTCATCGTATTTTTCTTTTACATTGCTGCATACAAACAAAGTGGTCCATTTTTAGGAATGTCATTACTAATTGGAGTTATTTTTATAAGAGTTTATATTGAAATACGAAGTCAGCAAAAACTAAAAAAAATAAACGTGCTATTATCATTTAAAGAGTTCAAAGCGCAATTAATAAGGTATTATCAACAACGAAAAACACTGGCTTTCAGAATCATTCCAGGTTTACTTATCATTTACAATATTGGTTTTGCAATCATGAGCTATTACTTTTATCAATACCTGGCAAGAGGCTTTTTCTATTACGTTGTGATATCATACATTGTATCATTTGTCGTATTATTTTACTTCCTCAGAAAACAAGTATTGAATGAGCTTCAAATTTTACAAAATCTTCAAGAATCTTGAAAAATTCAGTTAATGAGTTGTGAGATATGAGTATTGAGATTTATTTGGCTAACTTGTAACGTTTATTAATAAAAAGGTATTTTATTAGAAATGCTAAATTTTAAATGTAAAAGTATTCTTGAATAACAAATCTGTACCTTTATATAAATGTTGTATTATAGATAGTATGTCTAACAATTGACCAATGATTAAATTCTTTAGAAAAATTCGTCAAAAAATGATAACTGAAAACAAATTCAGTAAATATCTAATTTATGCTATTGGAGAAATTATTCTTGTCGTTATCGGAATTTTAATAGCCCTTCAAATTAACAATTGGAAACAATTAAGTTTCGAAAATGAATTAGAAAAAAAATATCTTAAAAACCTAATTGTCGAATTAAAACAAGATTCTATTGGTCTAACAAACAATTATCTTAAACTACAAAACCAAGCCAGAACTAAAAATATTCTTTTAGATATGATAAAGGGAGAAACTAAAGGAGATTCTATTATAGAATACTTTGAATACCAATGGAAACCAATACAGCCATATGTTCCCATTAAATCCACATATATCGAAATGACTACTAGCTCTCACTTGAGAACCATTAAAAATGATATACTTCGAGAGAAAACCATCAAATTTTATAATGTTTATGAAGCTTTAGAAAAAGAAGAGATTTTTTTTACGCAAACATCCACAGCAAATGTAATAAACATGATATCAGAAAAGTTGCCTGATATGTCTAATTACAGTATTGATGATATTATGTCTTTAAAATCGGAGAGATATTTATTGAATACGATTCAATTAAATGGTGCTTATACTAGACGAAACAATTACAAAAAAATACTTACGGAATGTTCTGATTTGATGAAGAGCATTGAGAGATATCAAACAACTCTAAATTAACTTAGTCTCAGCCAACACAACATGAACAAACACATTAAAAAAATACTTTTCATACTTTTACTAATAGGATTTACAAATTGTTCCACGTCACAAAAAATAGCTTTGCAAGAAAACACACCTTTCAAAATCGTATCCGCTTTTGCCCAAGAATGGACGGCCGGACAAAAAGATGGCGGTAGCGGACTCAATGTGCATATCACAATTCAAAATCTAGATAAACAAGTAATTACCTTACACGATTTCTACTTTCGTGGAAGAAAAACAACGCTCGAAGATGCTTCAACAAACAACAACGGTTTATATGTGGCACACTTTATCAATTCTCCAGAAAAAGACATCATTCTTCATAAAGATCACAAACACGAAGCTGGAAATGAACCGCCACATTTAAAAGGGGATTTTCCAATTACCTTAGAAAAAGACGAAGGTGTGATCAGTTACACAGAAAATGGAAAACGTAAGCATTACAAAATAAAAGGGATTGTTGACAAATTCCCAATATACTATCCAAGTGCGCCCGAAAACAAACAGTAAACTAGCTTATATGAAGCGCGCGAGTATAAGTAAAGAAATCATTTTGGCAAAGCCCGAAGAAATCAATACTTTTAACGTTTAAACAAAACATTCCTTGAGCGTACTAAAAAAGTTCTTCAAAGACACCATCATCTATGGAATTGCGGCAATACTGCCACGCGCGATTAATATAGGCTTGGTAAGGTTGCATACGGATGCCTTTGGAGCTGATATATATGCGGTAAATACGGAATATTATGTGTATGCAGCCTATCTCAATGCACTGTTGACCTACGGAATGGAAACAGCGTTTTTTCGATTCTTCAGTAAAGAACAAGAAAAAGGAAAAATTATTTCTACATCATTCATTACCTTACTTTTTACAACGATTATATTTTTAATTGTAGGATTAACGTTTGCACCAGAAATTACAGCATCACTTGGTTTTGAAAAAGTGATGTACGTTAAAATACTAGTTTGGACGGTATTTCTAGACACCATTGTTGTGATACCATTTGCGTATTTGCGCGTGACAAACAGACCCATCCGCTTTGCAGGAATCAAAATATTGAACATTCTATTCTTAGCTATTTTAAATATTGTCTTTCTTTGGGCAATTCCTAATGGATTCCTTTCAGAAGGGATATTGCCAGATTCGCTCAACTTTTACATAAAAGGCGAACCACAAGTCATTTACATATTCTTGGCGAATGTATTTGCAAGTCTGCTCACCTTGATATTGCTCATTCCAAACATTCTAAAAATCAAATGGCAATTTGATAAAAAAGTACTCCAAAGACTCTTGATCTACGGAATGCCCATCATGATTGGAAGTTTGGCGTATGTAACCAACGAAAACATTGACAAATTATTCTTAGGAAACATGATTGGTGATGCCGAAATGGGAAAATACTCAGGTTGTTACAAATTGGGTGTTTTCATGACGTTATACATCATGGCATTTCGATTAGGTGCCGAACCGTTCTTTTTCAATCATGCCAAAGAAAAAAATGCGAAAAACAACTATGCTACCATTCTCAAATGGTTTACCATATTGGGTGCGATATTTATGTTAATAGTAGTCGCATATATTGATTTATTTGCAAAAATGCTCATCAGTAAACCCGAATACTTAGATGCATTGGCAATTGTACCGATCATTCTATTGGCAAACCTATGTTTGGGAATTTATAACAATCTCTCTATTTGGTACAAACTCACCGACAAAACCAGTTACGGAATGTATATTTCTATCTTTGGAGCTATTGTAACGATCGTATTTAACTTAGTTATGATTGACAAAATAGGATTCATGGCGTCCGCTTGGGCAACCTTAGTGGCGTATGGAAGCATGATGATTATTTCGTACATTCTAGGACAAAAATACTATCCTGTTCCGTACAATCTAAAGCAAATTGGCGGGTATATTATCATTGCAGCAGTATTATCAGCCATGGCGTTCTATGATGGGTTTCGAGGAAATTATATCATCACAACTGCATTACTTTTAGTATTTTTGGCAATCGTCTATATATCCGAACGAAAAGAACTCAAAAGACTCTTGCGAAAAGACAGTTAGCTATTAGAAGTGAGTATTGAGCGAACTAAATTATAAATGTAAAAGTTTAAATTTCAATATACGAACAATAAACAACAAGAATCAAGAATATAGATTCAAGACGAAATATAAAGAAAAGGACTAACCGCTAAAAGCAAAAAAACATTCGTGAATTCATGGCAAAAAAAGTTAGATTTTAAATTGAAAAGTATTTTCGAATAACGAATAACGAATAACGAATAACAAATAACAAACAACCAACAACCAACAACCAACAACTGATAACTGATAACTGATAACTGACAACTGAAAACCGACAACCATGGACATAAAAATCATCAACAAATCGCAGCACGCGTTACCACATTACGAAACCTTGGCTTCCGCCGGAATGGACTTACGTGCAAACCTATCGGAATCAGTAACACTTGAACCAATGGACAGAGCTATCATCAAAACAGGATTGTTTATTGAATTACCTATTGGTTACGAAGCTCAAGTACGTCCTAGAAGCGGTTTAGCGGCGAAAAAAGGAATTACCGTGCTCAATGCTCCAGGAACGGTTGATGCGGATTACAGAGGCGAAATTGGCGTGATTCTTGTAAATCTATCCAAAGAAGCATTTACGGTTGAAAATGGCGAACGTATTGCGCAATTGGTCATTGCAAAACACGAACGTGCCGAATGGCAAGAAGTAACTGAACTCTCAGAAACCGATAGAGGCGCAGGCGGATTTGGAAGTACAGGCGTTAAGTAATTATGAATTATGAATGTTGAATGTTGAATGTTGAATGTTGAATTGAAAAAGTATTTCCTAACAAAGAACAAAGAAAAAGCCAACAGCTAAAGGCAAAATAAAAACAAACACAATATGAAACTAAAAATACTACTTAGTCTTTTCTTATTAGCTAGTGTTGTACTGCATGCACAAGACGATAAAGCACTTGAAAAAAAGGTAAAAGAAATTTCAAAAGGTGCGTGCGAATGTATTGCCAAAATTGATATCTATCTTGAAGAAGAAGAAAAGAACGAAGAAATTAAAAGTTGTATCATGGCTGGAATTATGGAAGATCAGGTCAATAATACACTACTAAAACAACTTCAGCAGATAAAAGATACGCTAGAAAAAACGAAAGGCCTCAAAAAAATAGATTCATTAAATATAGGAGGTGGCGATAAAAACATAACAATTATTGTAGATGAAAACTATGACGAAATAGAAGAATACTTACTTCGAAATTGTACAGCCATAAAACAATTACTGATGACATCTGATACAAAACACAAAAACTCGCTATCAGACAAAGAAAAAGCTTTAGAATATTATAATGAAGGTATAAAATATTATAAAGCAGGAGAATTTGAAAATGCTGTAGTAGCGTATAGAAAAGCCGTAAAAAAGGATAAAAAATTCGCCTTTGCTTGGGACAATTTAGGAATCTGTTATCGCAAGCTAGGAAATTATAAGCAAGCGATCAAAGCATACAAAAAATCATTAAAACTAGATCCAAAAGGAAGAGTGCCTTTAATGAACCTACCAATTGCACAAGAATTTCTAAAAGAGTATGATAACGCGATTGAAAGCTACGAAAAATTCAGTAAAATCTATCCTGATGATCCAGAAGCATATTATGGAGTAGGAAGAATTTACATTCTCAAAAAAGACTACGAAAATGCACTTGATAATGTCATGAAAGCATACAAAATGTATGTTGAATTAAATTCTCCGTATAACAAAGATGCGCAACAACTAATTACCGCTTTGTACATTGAAATGAAAAAGAACGATCAACTCGATGCTTTCAATAAAATTGCTAAAAAGCACAACATAGACATCAATATAAAAGAATAAATAAAACACCCATTATGAAAATAATTGTCCCAATGGCGGGAAGAGGTTCCAGACTTCGTCCACATTCACTTACAGTTCCAAAACCATTAATTCCAATTGCAGGAAAACCTATTGTACACAGATTAGTTTCTGATATTGCTAAAGTATTAGGCGAACCGATTGAAGAAGTAGCTTTTGTTCTAGGTGATCCAGCATTTTTTGGAGATGAGGTAGTTTCTAGCTTAACGGAATTGGCGGAAAGTTTAGGCGCCAAAGCAAGTATCTATCGTCAAGATGAACCCTTAGGAACTGGTCATGCTATCATGTGTGCAAAAGATTCACTATCAGGTCCGGCGGTCATTGCGTATGCAGATACCTTAATTCGTGCCGATTTTAACCTGGATAAAGATGCTGATGCAGCCATTTGGGTAAAACAAGTAGACCAACCAGAAGCTTATGGAGTTGTAAAACTAAACGCCAACAACGAAATTGTAGAATTGGTAGAAAAACCAGCCCAATTTGTCTCAGACTTAGCCGTGATCGGAATCTATTACTTCAAAGATGTTGCGGTTTTAAAAGACGAATTACAATTGGTATTAGACAACAATATTATTCACGGAGGCGAATATCAAATCAAT
The DNA here is from genome assembly GCA_964351775.1 of uncultured Kordia sp. Taxonomy (GTDB): domain Bacteria; phylum Bacteroidota; class Bacteroidia; order Flavobacteriales; family Flavobacteriaceae; genus Kordia. The sequence continues at coordinate 7,703 of CAYGPQ010000114.1, forward strand.
GACGGAATCAAAGGAATGATGCGCAACGGACGTCGTTTTGTGACTGGAAAAGTTGCCGAATGGATGGACTGCGGAAACAAAAACGTCACCATTGAAACCAACGGAAGAATGTTAGGCTTTTTACAAGCTGACAATGAAAAATTAGTGGCAGATTCTGCGCAAATCACCAACTCAGAAATCATTCCGCCATGCTACATTGGCGAAAACGTAATTATTAAAAATTCAACGGTTGGACCACATGTTTCTATTGGCGATCATTCGCAATTGGAAAACGTAACTCTTAAAAATAGCTTAATACAAACCCATACTACGGTAAAAAACGCTAATTTAGAGGAAGCAATGATCGGAAACCATGCAATATTTGATGGAAAGTTTACCAAAATCAGCATTGGCGATTATTCCGTATTAGAAGCATAACAACTCACAAACACATTCAAATGAAAACATACATGTACATATTTTTACTCTCAGGAATGCTCTTTGCAATTCCTGAGTGTGTGCATGCGCAAGAAGAAGAAAGCGCAGAAATTTCATTAGAAGAAAACATCGACGAGTTTCAAGAACACTTTTTTGAAGCACTCAAACAACGCGGTATTGAAAACTACGACCGTGCCATTGACGAACTCTTAAAATGTAAAAAAATAGATGACAACGCAAGTATCGCTTTTGAATTGGGTAAAAATTATTTCTCGCTAAAAGATTACGATCTTGCAAAAGAATCCTTTCAAAGTGCGGTGACCAAAAAACCACAAAATCAGTGGTATTTAACAGGATTATTCAATGTACAACTCAAACTAAATGAACTTGAAGAAGCGATCGTAACTGGAAAAAAAATTATCTATCTCAACCCAAAATTTAGAGAAGATATTGCCAAAGTATATGTGGGAATGCTTGAATATAAAAAAGCATTCAAAGAGCTTGAAAAATTGGAAAAAGAAGGCGGATTATCACTCACGGCTGCCAATATGAAAAACATGCTTGAAAAGCAATTGAATAAAAACGAAAATGCGTCAGGTGAAGTTGCTGAGGTGATTGATCAAACACCCAAACCAAGAGCAGATGCCAATAGTAAAATTTTGGAGCAAATAGAAGAAGCACTCGAAACGCAAGCCTACACAGATGCGATTCGATTAATAAAGATTGGTTTAAGTGACTTTCCATCGCAACCAAAACTATACTTATACAATGCAAAAGCATTAAATGCGTTAAAAGAATACAAGAAAGCGATAGAAATGCTCGAAATTGGGTTAGATTACATCATTGATGATGCAACACTTGAAAAAGAATTCTATCAAATATTTATCGTAGCTTACAAACAAATGGGCAATGCGAAAAAGGAAAAGTATTACCGTAAAAAAATACAATAAACAATTGTACGCAAACTAAATTCAGACACTTGAAAAACGGAATTCAAATCATCATTACAAGTATTGTATTGCTCCTTTTCATAGGTTGTAAATCTTCCAAAACGGTTACGTCTTCGGGTCTAGTAGCCAATATGTCTACAAAAAACATTATTAAAAATCATTACAGAAATACGGTAAATTTTAAAACCATTAGAGGTAAACTCAAAGTGCGTTTTAACAATGGAAAAATTGAGGAAAGTTTTACGTTAAGCTTGCGCATGAAAAAGGACGAAGCTATTTGGTTAAGCGCCACACTTTCTTTGGTCAAAGTGTACATTACCCCAGAAAAAGTAAGCTTCTATAACAAACTTGACAATACCTATTTTGAAGGAGATTTTAGTTTAATCAGTAAATTCTTAGGAACCGAACTCGATTTTGAAAAAGTACAAAACCTATTACTTGGAAACGCACTATTCGATTTAAAAAATGAACGATTTGATTCTAAAATTCTAGACAGGACATACGCGTTAACGCCCAAACGTGATTTTGAACTTTTCAAACGATTATTTCTATTAGATGCGTTTCATTTCAAAGTAAAACAACAACGTTTGGAGCAATCGGCAGAAAAACGATTACTCACTATTGATTATCCCGCATATCAAGAAATAACCGGACAAGTATTTCCTAAAAACGTTGAAATCAAAGCGGAAGAAATCGACAAAACCATCAACATTCAAGTTGAATATAAAAATATAACCTTTAACGAAGACGTGCGTTTTCCGTTCAAAATCCCAAGTGGATACAAAGAAATCAAAATCTAGTGAATCCAACAATTAGCAAACATACTTGTAAAAAAATCATGATACTCTTACTTCTTTTTGTGAGCAGCATTAGCTTGGCGCAAGATAAAAAAGAAGAATTAGAGGCGATGCGTCTACGGTTGCAAAAAGAAATTCGACTCATCAATAAACTCATTAATAAAAACACGTCTAAAACGAAATTCATTGTAGACGATGTGCAAAATATCAATCATAAAATTCGTGTCAAAAAAGACTTGATCAAAGTGATGAATCAGCAAACCAACTTGTTGACCAATCAAATCAACACCAATATTAAGAAAATAGGACAATTACGAAGCGATTTAACGAAGCTAAAAGAAGATTATGCGGCAATGATTCGGAAGTCGTACAAAAGTAAATCCGAGAACAGCAGATTGATGTTTCTACTTTCGTCAGAAAGCTTCCTGCAAGCCTACAAACGTGTGCAATACATGAAGCAATACACGGACTATCGCAAAAAACAGGGCGAAGCCATTGTGGCGCGTACACAAGAATTACAAGAACTCAACACCACATATTCCAAACAAAAAAAGGAAAAAGAAGCACTCATTGCAGAAAATAGAAACCTGCAAAACGAACTCGAAAGCGAGAAAAAAATGCAAAGCGAAATGTTAGCCACATTACGAAAAGACACGAGTAAATACACGGCAGAAGTCAAAAAGAAGCAACAACAAGCCGATGAAATTGATCGTCAAATTGATAAAATAATTCGGGATGCCATTGCGAGTTCCAACAAAAAAGCAGGAAATACAACCAGCAGTAAAACCTTTGCGCTAACACCTGAAGCCAAAGCCATTGGAAACAGTTTTGCTGCCAATAAAGGAAAACATATTTGGCCAGTTGCTGAAGGAACAAAAATCAGAGGGTATGGAGAATACAGAGATGTTGTCAACCCAAATGTAACGAAAGTCAGTAATGGAGTCATCATTGCCACCAATGAAGAGGAAGCTGTCAGAGCGGTTTATGGCGGAGAAGTTACCTATATGTTCACCACAAATGAAGGTGTAAAATGTGTGGTAATTCGTCACGGAAGTTACATTACAACGTATTTTGGACTCAGTTCGGTTTCTGTAAAAACGGGTGATACTGTTTCTAAAAAGCAAAAAATAGGGGTTATATTCACGAACAAAAGCACGGGTAAAACCGAACTCAAATTCTCTGTGTTCAATAATACCACACGCTTAAATCCTGAAACTTGGTTGTATCGGATGTAGTGAAGCCACACTGAACCTTCATTAAACATATAAAATATTTTTTCGAAATAAAACGCTATATTTAAACTGAAAAAACAGTTACAAATGGCGAATATCTGTATTGTTGAAGACGATCAAAATCATGCGTATGCTTTGCAAGAAAAAGTGAAAGCCATTGGACACACGGTATTCAAAATTTGCGCTACGTTTGAAGAAGCATTACAAGTAATCAACATAAACAAACCTGATGTCATTCTTTTAGACATCAACTTAAAGAATGATAATGATGGAATTCAATTGGCACATGTCATTAAAAGCTTCTCCACAATTCCGATCATTTATACAACGGCATTAACCGCAAGTGACATTATAGAAAAAGCTGTACAAATTCATCCTTCAGGATATTTAGTAAAACCAATTCAAAAAGAAACATTAAAAGCAACTATTGAATTAGCACTACAACAACAAAACCAATCAATTTCTAATATAAAACCAGCGCGTTCAACACCAGAAAACACTACATTTTTAACGGTAAGAGTTGGCTATAAATTGCGAAAAATAAATCTGAAAGAAGTAAAACTGTTAAAAATCACTTCCAAAAACTATGTCACACTGGTGGATAAAGATGATAAAGAATTTCAATTAAGAAACTCTTTAAAAGCATTGATAAAAAGTTTAAATTCTCACTTTATACAAGTACACAGGCTATACGGAATCAACCTCAATTACATATTGCATATTGATGAAAAAGAACAAATGTTATGTCTCAAAGAACGTACACACATTCCCATAGGACGTACGTTTAAAGAAAACTTGTACAAACGATTGAATATCATGTGACACATACTAATTGCGACTCTAAAATAAGCGAATGCGAATATACAGTGCCATTATTGGTCTTCTAATTCCGATACTACTTCACAGTCAAGAAATAGATGTGGCGAAAGAATACCGTGAAATAGATAGTATAAAAACAATATTAA
>CAYGPQ010000115.1:0-12046 GCA_964351775.1 uncultured Kordia sp.
CGGCAAATCATCGTTGATGAAATACGAATTGAATCGTTTCCCAAATGTAGCAGGAAAATCATTGTTACACTTGCAATGCCATTTTGGTCAAGATACCTTGAGTTGGGCTCGAATGGGCGCAAAAGCTACTGGAATTGATTTGTCTGACGAAGCTATCAAACTGGCAAAGTCATTAAATACTGAACTGAATTTGGACGCGCAATTTCATAGCTGTAATGTGTATGATGTAAATGATCATGTAACCGATACGTTTGATATTGTATTTACAAGTTATGGCGTGATTGGTTGGTTGCCCGATTTGACAAAATGGGCAGAAATTATCGCTTCTCGATTAAATGAAGGTGGAACGTTTTATATGGTAGAGTTTCACCCGATAGTATGGATGTTTGATTATTTACAAACGCCGCCAGCTTTAACGTATGCGTACAATCAAGACGAAGTAATTTATGAAGAATATGAAGGTACGTATGCCGAAGATGGAAAAACAAAAATGGTGAGTAAAGAATACGCTTGGAATCACGGTTTGGGTGAGGTTATCAGTGCATTAATAACTGCTGGATTGACCATAGATTTATTTTCGGAACACGATGCGTCTCCCTACGATGTTTTGCCTGATTTAATTCAAAATGAGGAAGGTTTATACGAAACAAAAGACAAATTATATCCGTTGATTTACGAACTAAAAGCCACAAAAAAACCTCGCTAGGAGCGAGGTTTTATATATATAAGTTGTTGGAATTAAAACTTAGCAAAAAGTTTATCCATTTTTTCTTGTTCTTCATCAGCTAAGGCTGCATCAACTAAAATACGACCACTATGCTCATCCGTGATGATTTTCTTTCTAGAAGCAATTTCTACTTGTACTTGTGGTGGAATTGTAAAGTATGAACCTCCAGAAGCACCTCTTTCAATTTGAACAACCGCTAAACCGTTGCGTACATTTTTACGGATACGTTTGTAAGCTGCTAACAATCGTTCTTCGATTAATTTTTCGAACTCTTCCGATTTTCCTAAAAGGAATTCTTCTTCTCTTTTCGTTTCTTCAAGAATAGCATTTAATTCTGCTTTCTTGTGTTTTAAGTGCGATTGTCTTTCGTCTAAACGTTCTTTTGTTTGTGCAATGACTGCTTTCTTTTGATCAATAGAAACTTTAAATTCTTTGATGTGCTTTTCAGCCAATTGCATTTCTAACTCTTGGAATTCAACTTCTTTAGATAAAGCGTTGTATTCTCTGTTGTTACGAACATTTTTTTGTTGCTCTGTATATTTCTTGATTAAAGCTTTCGCTTCTTCAATGATATTCTTTTTACTTTTGATATTTACATCTACTTGATCAAGATCCGTTTTGAACTTTTCAAGTCTTGTATTTAATCCAGTTACTTCGTCTTCTAAATCTTCTACTTCTAATGGAAGTTCTCCTCTTACATTTTTAATCTCGTCCACACGAGAGTCAATTAACTGTAAATCAAAAAGCGCGCGTAATTTTTCTTCGACCGTAACTTCTTTCTTCTTTGCCATATTTATGAATACTTGATTGGATTTGTATTTTCTGCTGATAAAATGAATGCAAAATTAGGAATTTTTTTTGTAAGATACTCAAATAAAAGATTTTTTGTATACTGCTCACTTTCATAATGTCCAATATCAGCTAAAATTAGCTGTCCTTCTGCCTGATAAAAATCGTGGTATTTCAAGTCTGCCGTGACATACGCATCTACGCCAGCACGTTTGGCATGTGCTATCGCAAAGCTTCCGCTTCCCCCTAAAACGGCTACTTTTTGAATCATTTTTCCTGTAAAATCGGAATGTCTCACCATTGGAACGTTCATTTTTGTCTTCAATAATGTCATGAAATCTATTTCACTAAGTGATTTTTTAAACGAACCAATCATGCCCATGCCAATATGTTGGTTGGTATTATCTAAGGTGGTCATCTCATACGCAACTTCTTCATACGGATGATTTTCATGAAGCGTTCGGATAATAGTACCTTCTAAATGTTTGGCAAACGTGATGCCTAACTGAATTTCTTCTTCAAAATGTGTGATGCCTTTTTCTCCAACCGTGGGATTTGAAGTTTCATTTCCTTGAAAACTGCCCAATCCTTCTATATTAAAACTACACTGATTGTAATTGCCAATACTTCCCGCGCCAACTGCAAATAAAGCATTTCGAAGTGCTTCTGCATTTTTATTCGGTACAAACGTAATCAGTTTTTTAATCGTTCCTTTTTGTGGAATTAAAATGGTTTTATCGGTCAAGCCTAATTCGTCACAGATTCGATCGCTGACACCATTCCATGAATTATCCAACGCTGTGTGCATTGCGTAGATAGCAATATCGTGTTTGATAGCTTTTAAAACCACACGTTCCACATACGTTTTGCCCGTTATCTTTTTTAAACCAGAAAATATAATTGGATGAAAACTCACAATCATGTTACAATTCGTTGCAATAGCTTCGTCAACTACATTTTCCAAGGTGTCTAATGAAATCAATACGCCCGTAACTTCTTGTGTATTTGAACCCACGAGCAACCCTACATTGTCAAAATCTTCCGCGTAGGCGAGTGGACATAATTCTTCAATATGTGAAATAATATCTTGAACGATCATTTTTTTGTGCTTTTATTCAAATATAAAAATTCGAATTAGAAAAACGTATAATAAATGCGGAAAGCATGTTTTTTGCAACGCTTATTAACTTTTTTTGACGCTTACGAACTATTTTAGGGAAGTTGCGATGAATGTTTTAATTTGAAAGAATAAACCAACTAATTCTATTCAAATTATGAAAATAAACATGATTACGTATCTGCTCTTACTATCTCATTTTTTTGTTTTTTCGCAATCGCGAAACGGATTAATTCCCATTGAAGATGAACGCTTATTTAAAGTGGTGTTGGAAATTAATGAACACAATGTGTTATCAAGAAGTAATGAATATTTTAGAATGCAAGCCATTAAAGTGGTCAGTGATGAACGCGTGAGTGACGACGAAGAACTCCAAGCGTTTAAAAGCTTTTATTATATTGTAATTGCGGATTTTGAAGAATCGCCCAATGGAAAATTATACCAAACAGAAAATTTAATTTCGCCCAAAATTTCAGTATTTCCAGACAGTTATAAATTTTTTAAAATTTTGATCACACATGGCGCGCAACAAGAAAAACAACTCGTATTGTTTGCTTCCAATGAAAAGGTGTATATGAAAAAGGAATAACTTTTAGCGTTTCAATTCCTGAAAAAATTATACTTTCGCTTTTATGCGACTGATTCGACTCATATTATTTCCTTTTTCCATACTATATGGCGGCATTGTTATGTTTCGAAATTGGTTGTTTACTAAAGGTTGGTTGCAATCTACGTCTTATAATTTTCCCGTAATTTGTGTTGGAAATTTGAGTGTTGGTGGTACGGGAAAATCGCCAATGATTGAATATTTAATCCGATTGACAAAAGACGATTACAAAGTTGCCACTTTAAGTAGAGGTTATAAACGCAAAACGACAGGTTTTTTAATGGCAACTGCTGAAACAACCGCTTCCGATATTGGTGATGAACCATTGCAGTTTTATACTAAGTTCAAAGATGAAATCATTGTTTCGGTGGAAGCGCAACGAACTGTTGGCATTGAAGCGTTACGAAATTTGGCAAATCGGCCCGAAGTCATTTTGTTGGATGATGCGTTTCAACATCGAAAAGTTACAGCAGGCTTCAATATATTATTGACGCCTTATCACGATTTGTATGTGAATGATTTTATGTTGCCAGCGGGAAATCTTCGTGAGCCAATTTCGGGTGCCAAACGTGCTGATGTGATTGTGGTGACCAAATGTCCCAAAGAAGTTTTGGAAGCTGAGCGACTTCAAATTACACAAAAACTACGCCCGAAAGCCAATCAGCAGGTATTTTTTACTACGATTTCGTATGCGGAAACTATTCAAAGCGAAACAGATGAATTGTTGTTATCTTCTTTAAAAGGTGAAGTGTTTATTTTAATTACAGGAATTGCCAATCCGACACCGTTGCTGCAGTATTTAAACGATCAAGGATTGCAGTATGAACATTTAAAATTTCCAGATCATCATCGTTTCAGCGAAAGCGAGATTATTAGTATTCAACAAAAAGCAGGAAACAAGCGTATTTTGACAACAGAGAAAGATTTTATGCGCTTGCAAGGAAGTTTGGATTCATTGTATTATTTGCCAATAACCGTTTCGTTTTTAGCAGAAGAAGCTACTTTTCAAGAGAAGGTGAAAGCGTTTGTAAACAAGAAAGGCGAGTAACCAACTCGCCTTGTTCTTTAACTAACCAATCCAATATTTATGTGAAATGATAACAAAGAGTGATCGATTTTGTTTGTTTTCAAATTTGTATACACAAACCGTGTGCCAAAAGTTAAATTTTTGGTTTTTTTTGAGTGCTAAAATTTGTTAAGATGTTGGTTTAGGTAAGTATATGTGAAATTTTTTTGTAGAAAATTTCAGGATCAAATGGTTTTGAAATGACTTCATTGAAACCATCTTTTAAGAAATCGTCTTTATTGTCGTCCAACGAAATGGCTGTCAATGCAATGATTGGTGTAGAAACATCAAATTTTCTAATTTCTTTGGTGGCTTCAATTCCGCTAATTCCAGGCATGTGAATGTCCATCAAAATAAAGTCATACCGATTGCTACGTGCATAATCTATTGCTTGATAACCATCGTCAGCAATGTCACAGGTCATGTTTTGCTTGGCAATGATTTTCTTAGTAATGACTTGGTTGATCTTATTATCTTCTACCAATAATACTTTGAAGCCTCTACTTTTTAGATCTGTTTTTTCTTCGCTAATTTCCGCATCGCCAATAGCTTCTGCTGCTACTTTATCTAATACGAGCGCAAAACGGAAGGTAGAACCTTCACCCAATTTGCTTTCGAGTTGAATGTCGCTTTCTAGTAATTCTAACAAACTTTTTACAATGGTTAATCCTAAACCTGTGCCACCATATTTACGGTTAATTTGCACCGAACCTTGCGAAAAACTATCAAATATATTTTCCTGCATGGCTTTTGAAATCCCGATTCCGTTGTCTTTTATTTGAAACTGAATGTTTTGTTGGGTATCGTTTTCTTCAATAATAGTAGCGGAAATTTCTACAACACCGTCTTTGGTGAATTTGAGTGCATTACTTATTAAGTTGATGAATACTTGCGACATTTTTAAATAATCGCCAATTAATTTTTCAGGAATGCGTTTATCAATAGTTAAGATAATTTTATTGTTATTTTCTTTAGAAGTTTGCGTGAGTGAACTCACCACATCATTCAATACTTTTTTGAGGTTTATAGGCGCTCTTTCAACGGCTAATTTTCGGGCTTCAATTTTATTCACTTGTAAAATATCATTGATAAACGTCAATAAGTAATCTCCAGAAAATTTTAAGGATTTTAAGTGTTCTTTTTGACTTTCGCTAGGATTTTCTTCTAACAGTAAATGTGTCAAACCAGTTACCGCATATAAGGGCGTTCGAAGTTCGTGCGTTACCGTAGAAAGGAATTGTGCTTTGGCTTTCATCGCTTTTTCAGCATTGTCTTTTGCCAATTGCAATTCGGAATTTTTCTTCAGTAATAAGTTGTTTGTTTTTACTTTGATTTGATTGTTTCGGTAGAGTGAAATTGTCAATAAAGAAATAATAATCAATAGTGCCGAACTCAATATGGAGGTTAACTTATTTCGTTTTCCTTTTTGTGATTCTAAACTGTTTTCGCGCTTCAATTCAATGATGTAACGATTTTGAAACTCATTGTCAAAATACGCATTGGCTTCTGCCATACTTTGCATCCGTTGATCATTGTAAATAGAGTCTTTAATTTGAATATATTTACTTTGAAACAGATACGCATTTTCCAAATCGTTCAAGCCAGCATACGTATCTCCAATAAGTAAGATGCTTTGAAGTTTAATGATTGGAAAATTATAGGAATTTCCAATCTTCAACGCTGTTTCTGCATTCAGTTTTGCCTCTTTATATAGCTTGATGTTTTTGTATGCTTTCGCAAGATTCAAATGTACTTTTGCACGAAGATAATTTGGCTGATACGGATCGTTGATCGGTAATGAATTTTCAAATCGTTCAATAGCGCGTTTATTAATTCCTTGACTTAGATAAAATAAGCCACGGTAATATTTTAATTTTTTCATATCGTCCGTAGACTGATATTTCTCAAAAATAGCTTCTGCATCTGTAAAAAACTTATCGGCATTGCTGTAGGAAGTGTTTCGGGTAGCTGTTAATGCACGTAAAGCATAATTATACCCTAGTCCCAGCGAATCATTAATTTCTATTTGAATTTGCTCTGCTCTGATTAAATAGTTTTCTATTTCGGTAGGATTGAAGCTTTTGTAGTTTTCTTCAATGTCCAATTCAGCACGAAGCATATACGCTTTCGCTTTGCTTTTTTTATCTTGAATACTGTCCGATAAATCTAAAATATTCGTCAGCTTTTCTAGCGCACGACTCATTTTAGCTTTCTTTTTGTATTCGTAAACGTCCATGAAAGAGCGTTCTATACTGTCCTTAATAGTTTCATTGGATTGAGCTTGGGACAAAACAGAAAATAAAACAAACCATAAATATAGAATGTGTCTTATTTTACACACCATGAAGTGATGAATTTATTCAAAAATACTTATTTATTTGAAATATATAGAATTAAATCAATTAATCTATTACAATATGCGATTTCATTATCATACCAACCGATAATTTTGACCATTTTTCCGATAACGGATGTCATGAGCGAATCAAACGTACACGAATATGGATTGTTAATCACATCTACCGAAACAATGGGATCTTCCGTATAGGAAAGAATTCCTTTTAAGTTGGTTTCGGATGCTTTTTTGAATGCCGCATTGATGGCAGAAATGGTCGTTTCTTTTTTTACATTAAACGTGATATCTGTTAGTGAGCCATCTGGTACAGGCACACGGATTCCACAACCACCAATAACATCTGAAAACTCCGGAAATATCTTGGTCAATGCTTTCGCAGCTCCTGTTGTTGTTGGCACAATACTTTGACTTGCACCACGCGCACGACGCAAATCGCGATGTGGCTGATCGTGTAAACTTTGATCGGTTGTATAGGAATGAATGGTGGTAATATACGCTTGTTCAATTCCGCACAATTCATTAATCACTTTGATCATTGGTGCGGCGTTATTTGTCGTACACGAAGCATTGGAAATAATGGTTTCCGAACCATCTAAAATATGTTCATTCACACCTAAAACTACCATTTTAATAGCGTCATCTTGTGGTGGAACGGCTAAAATTACTTTTTTTGCTCCGTTTATGATATGGTGATCTAAAAGCGATTGCGTTTTGAATTTCCCAGTGGCTTCAATCACAAAATCTACATTGTAGGGTTGCCAATTGATTTGAGCGATATCGGAAACATTCGTTAAAGGAAACGGTTTTCCGTCCACAGTGATTTCTGTGTCTGTATGACCGACAGTTTGTGATAATACACCGTGAATGCTATCGTACTTTAATAAATGACTCAACGTGCGTGCATCGGCTAAATCGTTAATCGCGACCACTTCAATTGTTGGATGATTTAATAACAAACGAAAGAAGTTTCGACCAATTCTTCCAAAACCATTAATGGCAACTCTAATCATGCTGATTTGTATTTGAGAAGGACAAAATTACGGTTTTAGATTGAAATAGTAGTTAGTATTGAGAATTGAGTAGTGAGATTTTTAGGTGTTAAAATTCTCAAAAAGTAAAAAGCGCAACCTTCAAAAATGATGAAGATTGCGCTCGCCGTAATAAAAAGATATATTGCGTTTGTTGTAGTGTTGATTATTGTTTTACAAATCGTTTTGTACCTACATTCTCAATCTGTATAAAATAGATAGCACTTTTTAAATCTGTAATGTTTATTCTTTTGCGGTCAGATACAATTCCTTGTTCAACTTTCATTCCTAATAAGTTGTAAATAGTATACGCTTCTGCTGTATCTAAATCTGAGATTTCGATAAAATCAGTAGCTGGATTTGGAAATAAATTCACGTCTTTTGAGTTTTGAGTAACTTCATCCACAGATAAAACGCCTGCTGTACCAATACTAAAGTTGTCAAAAAAGATATACATACTTGGCGATGCTACACGAATTTCATCTACAGCTGTCCAACCTATCATTGTAAACGTTCCAATTTCATCATCAGGAACTGTAAACGCTTGCGATATTACCTCAACACCATCTCTGAAACCATAAAAAGTAATGGTAACTGATGAAATTGTACGTAAATCAATTAAATAATCAATACTCGTAAAGCTAAAATTAGAACTATCGGAAGTGTACAGTCTAATGCCTGAATTTGCATCATTTGTTAAAAATTCTCCTGCTGGATACACTCCGCTTTCATTTTGATAGCTGTTAAATCGCCAACCATCATACGAAATGTCGTCTATAACCGTTCCGTTGGCTATATATTGTATGTCTGTAAAGATGGTATCTTCATACAAATAGTCAGAAGTTTGATTACCTGTTATTGGTAACATGAAATAGTCATCGTAAGATGATGAATTCGTGTTATTCGAGTGAACGAAACAAGCAATACATAACAATGCAATCAGCGTAATTTTTTTTGTCATAATTAAAAAGTTTTAAGGGATTAATTTTTTATTCTATTAAATTATTGTGTTTTCAGTTCCTTAATAAAGTGTTTTTGAAAAATAGTCATGCAATAATTATGTTTCTTGATTACGGTGTAAAATTGCCTCTTATATTTATAAATTAAGCATGTAATTTTTACCATATTTAACAAACTGGTAAAATTACCTGCGAATAAATTTCCCTATGTAAGATTTACAGTATTTATGAAATAGGTAAAATTACGCATGGTAAAATTTTCTAGTTGTTCTACATTTATATCGTGAAAAAATAGATACATTATGGTTTCTTTTTAGGATCATTAAAAACAATTACTAACTTATGTGTTACTCTAAAATATAGGAGTCGCTCTAAAACTTACATTATGATGAATAATACAAAATCCCCACTAACGCCAACTGATTGTATTTTAAACTGGAATACAGCAAGACTAGATGCAAGCTCTATTACTTCTTTATTAAATGATGCAGGAAATTATTTTTTGTTAGATACAGGAAATATAAGTTCGTTATTTAATACACTTCATATTTACATGGGTTGTAATGATAATGAAGTTCAATTATTTGCATTGCCAGGGATGGCTGATAATACTAAAAATCTACAAACATCATTTGAAAGATATCAAAGCTCAAATAGTGGAAAAGAAAATCCGCTAAGTATGAAAGCGTATATTGATTCAAAACTACTTCCGATATCTATATCTAGCAAAAAAGAAAATATTCAAGAAAAAATAGTTGGAGAACCTTCGCCAGCAGAGCAAACATTAATCAATAGTATTAATAATTGGGGAGAAGTTGGATCAATAAATAATTGGATTGAAAGTATCTTTGAAAAAGGAGCTGCGGCAAATATGGTACAAGCATTTGATATTGATATTAGCGACTTTAAACCAGGTCAAATTCATGCTTGCTATTTAGCTTTGACTGCGGAAGAAGTTATAGATTTGGTAATTATCAATACAGCAACAAATCAAATATTAAACCTATTTAAAGATCAAACGAATTATGATAATGAATCAGCGTTTAGGGATATGGCACGACCAGTTCCGCCATTTGGGCAAGATATATTTACAGCACAAAGTGAATTTGGTGTCTTGGACGTACTAGGAATCTAATAATGAACTTAAACACACTTTTTGAAATACTAACCTATCTATCTCCACTCGTGCTACTTATTGGCGCGAGTGTTGGTATCTATTATTATAAAAGTTTAGATACGATTACGAAATTGTTGGTGTACTTTTTAATAGGAAGTTTGGCAATAGATATATGTTCTAGAGTTTTGGGCGAACTTTTTAAAAATAATTTAATCTTATACTTTATATTAAGTCTATTAGAACTTTTTATATTTTTCAAATTATACCATCAACTGTCTAAAAAGAAAACACTAGTTTGGATTTTAGGAAGCATTGGCGTGTTATATACAATTACAGAATCCATATACCTGAATGCAAGTGATTTCAAGCTTTTTCAACCGTATGCAAACGCATTAACGCCTTTATTAATCGTAATTATGGCATTGGTTTATTTCTTTGAATTGATAAGAGATGAAGAAAAACTTTATAAAAGTGAAGCACATTATTTATCATTAAACAGCATGATTTTGTGCTTTTTTGCGTTAGAATTTCTATTTTTATTACCTATCAACTTTCTAATTAATGGAGGCTTTTATTTGGCAGTATATGTGTTAATGGCACATGTTTTAGTACTCGTTTTATTTTATTCGTACCTAACTTATTTTATATGGAAGCATGGCAGAAACCAGAAACAATAATTCTCTGGATCATTATTGTCGGATTATTTTTAGTGGTACTTTTAACGGTGATCATTTTTTTGGTACGCGCTATTTTTAAAAAAATCATCAAAGCGAAAGAAAAAGAAGCGAGTATACAATTGGCATACCAACAAAACTTGTTAGAAACCACCATTAAAACGCAAGAAATAGAACGTCATCGCATTGCCGCAGATATTCATGATGGATTGATTGGAAAGTTGACCGCGATAAAAATGGAGCAAGAAATCAAACAAAGAGATCAAAAAACGATTGACGCGCTTCATGAAAGCATCAACATTGCCCGAAGAATTTCGCATGATTTAAGTCCGCCATTAATCGAATTTACAAAGCTTCCTGATTTAATCAAAGAATTGCTGTATCCTTGGGAACAACATATCATTATTACAACCATTTACGACATTCGCCATGAATTGCCACATACGGACGATTTTAAAGTACAAATCACACGCATCATTCAAGAAATCATTACTAATATTGTAAAACACGCCAATGCGACACAAATGTGTTTACATCTAAAACAAACTAAAAATTACATGGGCTTGCAGCTAAGTGACAATGGAAAAGGATATGATGTCACGCAACACAGTAAAGGTTTGGGAATGAAAAATATCGAAACCAGGGTGCAATACTTAAAAGGAATTTACAAAGTAACATCACAACTCAAAAAAGGAACGTCCAATATGTTTCTATTTAAAAATTAAAAAACTATGGATACCATCACAATTGCTTTAGTAGATGATGACGCGTTGATTGTTTCGTTATTAAAAGATTTTTTAGGAAATCAAGAAAACATGGAAGTTTGCTACACGGCAAATAGTGGCGAAATGTTGCTAGAAAAACTCGCTAAAGAAACCGCTTTGCCAGATGTTATGGTGCTAGATTTGAACATGAAAGGCATCAATGGTGTGGAAGTCACCGAATATTTAAAAGAAAACTATCCAAGTATCCGAGTCATTTTGATGACGTCGCATTACAAACGCTCATTTATGGGATTCATGATGAAAACGGGTGTGGCAGCTTTCATTCCAAAAGGAATTTCGCCGGTACAATTGGTCGAAATCATCAAAGAAATCTATGACAAAGGATTTTACTTTATGGAAGATCAGTTGGGTGTGTTGCGAGAGCAAATATCGCACAAAGCACCAAAACCGACATTAGTAGAAAAAAATGTACTCACCGAAAGAGAAATAGAAGTCTTAAAACTCATCTGTTTCCAAAAAACAGCCAAAGAAATAGGCGAGAAGCTCTTCATCACACCACGAACGGTGGAAGGTCACAAAAGCAATCTCTTCATCAAAACGGAAGCCAGAAATATTGCAGGCTTAGTGATTTATGCCATTCAAAACGATTATATTGAACCGAATGAAATTCCTTTAATCTAGACTTTATTGGATTGTTGGACTTCTTGGATTTTTAGACTTTTTAGAATTATAAATGTTGAATGTTGAATTTTAAATGTAAAAGTACGGCGTGTTCATTACTTCCAAATCGTCACTTCGAGTGATTCGCCAAAGCGAAGTATTTATGCTGAGCATTCTAAGATAAAAACAAGTATTTAAGCGACTAATTTTATAAAAGGTTC
>CAYGPQ010000116.1:0-11999 GCA_964351775.1 uncultured Kordia sp.
TTACATTAAAAAATAACGTAGTCTTTAATGCGGCATTTTGTAATTTAATTGGTATAACTGAAAAACAGCACTTATAATTATGTGTTTTTTAATTCTTTACGAAATAATTTAATTACGAATAAAAAACAACGAAAAGCATGGTGGTTCATTAAAGATGTCTTAGAAACTCTTTGATAGCAACATTTTCAAAAGAATGTGAAAGATTTTATCGGACACTAATGATAAAAATACAAAAAGGCTCTCAAATACATGAGAGCCTTTCTTTTTAGAAAATATATTCTATATTCTTAGTAGCACTGAAGTCCATTACACGCACTGTATAATGCAGTTTGACCGCCACAGCCATAAAATGTACCGCAACCATTTGTTGGACACGCATTTGTTTGTGGTTGACAACCATAGCCAATTGTTTGACAGCCATTAGTTTGACAAGTGTTAGTTTCGCCTCCGCATCCAACTTCTGTAGGGAAACATGGTTCAGCAGTTCCAGTCCAAGACTGGAATCCTCCTGTAACACTATTCGACTCTAAAGAAGCTACTTTAGATCTTTTTAAGCCTAGTTTTCCTAAAATTACTTTTTTTTTCTTCATGATTTATAAGTTTTTAGTTAAGCGTTAAAAGTAATAAAATGTCAAATCATTGACATAAGTGAAAACCATACAAACAGTAAGTTGTTTTGAAGTGAGTAAAGACAAGAAAGGCTTCCAGATACTTGAAAGCCATACCTTTTAGTAAAATGTAATCTGTATTTTTAGTAGCAATAAACTCCTGGAGGACATACTGAATGCGAATTACATAAAAGCGTTGCAGGTGGACAACCATTTGTTGGACATGCTCCTGTTTGTGGTGGACAACCATCAGTATACACAGGACACCCAATGGTTTCTCCGCCACAGCCGAAGTCTGTAAAACATGGTTCTGCTGTTCCTGTCCAAGACTGGAATCCTCCTGTTATACTATTAGATTCTAAAGAAGCTACTTTTGATTTTTTCAAGCCTAATTTCCCTAAAGTTACTTTTTTTTTCTTCATGATATATAAGTTTTGGTTAAGGATCAAAAGTAAAGAATATATGAGTAAACTATATATGGATAATCCGTAATAAAAGTAATGTTGGAATACAAAACTGCATCGTTTTCAAATGAAAATGATGCAGTTGTAAGAATATTGTAGCGAGTTGTTACTTATACTTCACAATCATGTGACCCAGGGCATGGATCTCCATTTCCTAGCGATGTACAATCGCTATCTAGTGGCGTACGAAGACCACCCTTTATAATTTCTTTCAAAGATGAGATGCTTCTTTTGTTCAGTCGCAATGCGTTTAAATTTCTTTTTTTCATGGTACTAATTTTAAATGGTTAATTAATTTGTAGTACTAAAAGTACAATTAAAAAGTATAATATAACGTATCACTATGGAAGAAAATAGAGCTTATTTGTAGTAAAAGTAATGTTTGCCGCAAAAAAAACTGCATCGTTTTCATTTGAAAACGATGCAGTTGTAAAAATTTGGTGAATAGTTGTTACTTATGCTTCTTGAGTTGGACAATTACAATAGGTTTTGTCACATTCTCCATTTCCGTAAGAAGAACAATCACTATCTAGTGGTGTTTCCAAACCTCCTTTTATGATTTCTTTTAAAGATGAAATACTTCTTTTGTTCAATTGTAATGTGTTTAGATTTCTTTTTTTCATGTGTGGTAATTTTATGGTTAATTATTTTATATAGTACTAAAAATACAATTAAATGTGAGATTAATCTAAAATAGGTCGTAGAAAATTACTTTTTTAACGAAAGTGTTTTAGAACTCATACAGAAAATCTAAAACAATCAATAAAAATTGTAAATTTGCAAACCTGAAAAGAAGAAGTGCCATGTTAGATAAATTACAGATAGTAAAACAACGTTTTGATGAGGTGAATGATTTAATTATTCAACCAGATATCATTTCTGATCAAAAACGATACGTCCAACTCAATAAAGAATACAAGGATTTAAAAATACTTGTTGAAAAGCGAGATGAATATAAAGAAATTGTAGACAATATTACAGAAGCGGAAGAAATCATTTCAGATGGTAGTGATGCCGAAATGGTGGAAATGGCTAAGATGCAATTGGAAGAAGCAAAAGCAGCTTTACCTGCGCTTGAAGAAGAAATAAAATTCTTATTAATTCCGAAAGATCCAGAAGACAGTAAAAATATTGTGATGGAAGTACGCGCAGGAACAGGTGGAGACGAAGCCAGTATTTTTGCAGGTGACTTACACCGTATGTATACTAAATACTGTGAAGGACGCGGTTGGAATGTAAGTGTGGTAGATTACAGTGAAGGAACTTCAGGTGGTTTTAAAGAAATTATATTTGAAGTTTCGGGTGAAGATGTCTACGGAACCATGAAGTTTGAAGCTGGCGTACATCGTGTACAACGAGTACCACAAACAGAAACACAAGGACGTGTACATACAAGTGCAGCAACGGTAATGGTATTGCCAGAAGCGGAAGAATTTGATGTAGCATTGGATATGGCTGATGTTCGAATTGAAAGAACAACGTCTACGGGTCCTGGAGGACAATCGGTAAACACAACCTATTCTGCCATTCGTTTGCATCATGGACCAACAGGAATCATGGTAAGTTGCCAAGATCAAAAATCATCGCATAAAAACTTAGAAAAAGCACTAAAAGTATTGCGTTCTCGATTGTATGAGAGAGAATTAGAGAAAAAATTAGCTGCGGATTCTGTCCGTCGTAAGAGTATGGTTTCTTCAGGAGATAGAAGTGCAAAAATTAGAACGTACAACTATTCGCAAGGACGTGTTACAGATCACAGAATTGGGTTAACACTGTATGATTTGTCAAACATCATGAATGGAGACATTCAAAAAATACTCGACGAATTAATGCTCGTTGAAAACACGGAAAAACTCAAAGAAGCAAGTGAGATTATGTAGATTTGGTTGCTAGTCGTTGGTCAAACGATAACTGACAACTGAGAACCGTCAACTGAAAACCGACAACTAACAACTGACAACTGAAAAAAATGACCACCACACAACTCATTGCAGAAATTCATAGAAAAAAATCCTTTCTCTGTATTGGACTAGATGTTGATTTACAAAAAATTCCAGCACACTTACTAGAAACGGACGATCCAATATTTGAGTTTAACAAAGCAATTATTGATGCTACACATCACCTAGCTGTTGCTTACAAACCAAATACGGCATTTTATGAAGCGTATGGCATCAAAGGTTGGCAAGCGTTGGAAAAAACCATTCAATATTTAAACACACATCATCCTGAAATCTTTACCATTGCGGATGCCAAACGTGGCGATATCGGAAATACGTCCAGCATGTATGCAAAGGCTTTTTTTGAAGATTTAGCATTCGATTCGGTTACAGTAGCTCCCTATATGGGAAAAGATTCCGTGGAACCTTTCTTAGCGTTTGAAAGAAAGCATACGATATTATTAGCCTTAACATCCAATGAAGGTGCATTTGATTTTCAAACGAAACGTATTGACAATCAAGAAGTGTATAAACATGTCTTAGAAACTTCCAAAGGTTGGAAAAATAGCAAAAATTTAATGTACGTTGTTGGTGCGACCAAAGCTTCTTTCTTGGGAGAAATTCGTCAAATTATTCCAGAAAGTTTTTTATTAGTTCCGGGTGTTGGCGCACAAGGTGGAAATTTGCAAGACGTTTGCAACTATGGAATGACGAAAGATGTGGGATTGTTAATCAATTCGTCCAGAGGAATCATTTATGCTTCAAATGCAAAAGATTTCGCTTCGGCTGCAGCCGAAAAAGCCTCGGAACTACAAACACAAATGGCAGAAATTTTAGCATTCTAAATCGTTTCTATTCAATATGGAATTTACTGATCAGATGCAACGAACGTTTACATTAGATGCGGCACCAAAACGAATCATTTCTTTAGTGCCATCACAAACCGAATTGCTCTACGATTTGGGTTTGGAAGATCGTATTGTTGGCATTACAAAATTCTGTGTACACCCGTATCATTTAAAAAGTACGAAGACGATTGTTGGCGGCACGAAAAACATCAAGCTGGCTAAAATTGTGGCGTTACAACCAGATATTATTCTGTGTAACAAAGAAGAAAACACCAAAGAAATTGTTACAGAACTAGAAAAATTATTTCCTGTACACGTTTCCGATATAAAAAATATTGACGAATCGCTAGAAATGATTACGCAATATGGTGTCATGTTTAAGTGCAATACCGAAGCGTCTAAAATCAACGATAAAATTAGATTTCATCTAAAGGATTTTCAAGAGTTTGTCAAAGATATTCCAGTACAAAAAGTAGCGTATTTTATTTGGCGAAAGCCTTGGATGGCAGTAGGAAAAGATACATTTATCAATTATTTATTAAACTTGTGTAAGTTTGAAAATATCTACGAATCACACGGAAGATATCCAGAAGTGGAGATCAAGAAAATTCGTTTGCAAGGCGATCCAGATCTTGTAATGTTATCCTCAGAACCGTATCCATTTAAAGAGGAACATGCGTTTGAACTCGGCCGACATACGCATCATGCAAAAACTGTTTTTGTAGATGGCGAATATTTTAGCTGGTATGGCTCACGACTCTCCAAAGCGTTCGAATACTTTAAGCAACTTCACAAAAGTTTGTAAAATAGAAAAATCGGGCAATGAGACCCGATTTATTTTCTTTAACTAACCCAAAAAATGTTGTATGTAGTATTACAACACCGCAAATATATGCCGAAAACGAGGTTTTGTATGTTAAGAGAATATTAGAAATTCATTAAAAAATGTTAAGAAGTGCTAAAATTTATATTTTTCAGTGTTTAGAATTGAAAATTTCAAAATGTTGTTTAACAATTGATTAACTTTTTTTTACATGTTAATAACTATCTTGTTATAAATTAACCAATTCCCTTAAAGATGAAAAAAATACACTTTGTATTCGCTGTTTTTATTTCAATGACTATAAACGCACAACAAGACGTTTGTGCATGTTGTACTGAAAATCATCAAGCATTTGATTTTTGGGTTGGCACATGGAATGTGACCAATACAGATGGAACGCCAGCCGGAAAAAATATAATTACGAAAATAGAAGATGAATGTATTTTGCGTGAAAATTGGACAAGTGCCAAAGGAAATTACACTGGGACGAGCTATAATTTTTACAACGCGCAAGAAAAGCAATGGGAACAAATTTGGATTGATAATAAAGGTGGAAACTTACACTTAAAAGGCAATAGAGTAGCGAATCAAATGATTTTACAAAGTGACGAGCTTACTTCTTCAAAAGGACAAAAATATGTAAACAGAATTACGTGGACATTGAACGAAAACGGTTCGGTACGTCAGCATTGGGAAACTTCGAGTGATCAAAAAACATGGACAACGGCTTTTGATGGTTTGTATGTGAAAGAGAAATAATATTATTTTCCCAATTCGCTAATAAATGAATTTAAAATCAATTAAACTTCCCCAATTGTACGGCTTCTTGCATCGCTTGGTATCGTTTTCTCCAAACGGTCAAATCTTTGTTTAAATGATCGTCAATATGCACAGGATCTTTGGCATTAAACAATCCGCCCCAACGTAATTTAGGATCATTAATAATGGAGCTTAAAAACTGTTTTACTGGTGCTGGTACATTTGGATACTTAGCCAATACTTTAGAATTTGCAAATTGTCCATTTCCATAACGCACATTCATATCAATACCATGTCCCGCCAAATGATTTGAAAAAGTTGCGGGTTTTACAATGGCACCTTGTACATTGGTGGTCGTCCGAAAAGAACTTGTGACATGTATAATAACATCAGCTTGTTCTGCATACTTGTTGATTTTTTCGAGCGCAGGCACAAATTGAATATCAGCTCTACACGGTTTTCCTGAAAATCGAGAACCTTGAAATAATACCAAAGGCGATTTTTTACTGGGTAAATTTTTCGTTGCTAAATCACTCCATTTACTACCGTAGAATTTGTTGATATCCTTCAAAAATAAATCCACTACTGGTCGTGTGAGTGCGTCTCCATCAGAGTCAATTCCGTTGTCTTTGCAATATTTTATCACGGCTTTGCGTGTCCCATTTCCGTACAATCCATCAGCGCCAAATTTTGCGAAATTAAGCTCGTTTCCATAACCAACCGTGTTCAAAAACACTTGGATGGCAGTAATACTCATGCGTGTTCCTTTGGAAATATATTTTCTAGTTCTAAGATCTGATGTATGAATGGACCATAACACATACATTTCAGGGAGAAAATCATGACGTTGTAGAATTAATTTTGCCAAAGCATCTGAAACGGATGTTCCATCACTTGGATGATTGTTTTTTGCGGCAAAAGCAGCCACTGCGGCAACCGTAGCTTTCCCATAATCGCCATCAGCTTGGTAATCGTCCCAACGAAGTTCCTTACGGAAACCTAGCTCAAACAATGTTCGTTGCAAATCGGTAACTAAAGTTTTATCTGAAGAACCTTTAAATAAAGAGCGATTGATATTTCCTTTTTTAAGTGCTGATTCAATAAGATTTGAACATTCCATACTTGTAAATTTTTATTTTGAAGCAAATTAAAAAAAATGTATAAATTCTAAAAGGGTGAAAACACTTGGATTAGTTTACATATTGTTCAATCTCAACATTTCTGTGTTTTGCATTGTTGTTTTCAATAGCTTTTAGCAATTCTTGAATTTGAGCAGCATTCATTTTATGATTTCCAAAAAAGACGTGTTCAATTGTTCTTGTATTTGAAATATCTTCTAGCGGATTTTTAGATAGTAATACCAAGTCCGCAGCATATCCAACTTTAATTTTTCCAGTTTCTTGATTCATAAAATCAGCCGCAATTTTTGTGGCAGCGTCTAAAACTTCGGCATTGGATAATTGGGTATTGGACAAAGAATTTAATTCATCATGCAATGAAAAACCTGCAACAGTTGCTGTGACATTGGCGTCTGTTCCTGCAATAATTTTCACATGATTTCTTGCCAATGCTTCTGTCATAATATGAATAGCTTTTATATAGGTTTCCCAATATAGTTTTGATTTTTTTCGGCGTTCGGGATCATTTTTGATTTCTAAATTTTCATAATGATTATTACCAGGAAGCCAACCTTTTTTCATGTTAGAACCTTCTACAACACCCGGATTTGCATATTTTAATGGAATCGTTTTTATAAAACTGTCTAATTCAAATTTTTGTTTTGGTAAACTTTCCATCAACCAAATAGTGGTAGAAACATAGATGTCTTTTTCGCGCAAAGCGATGGCAATACTATCAGCTCTTTTTGTTAAATACACTAAATATGCTTCGGTATTATCATAACCCAAACCACCAAAATCGTACATCGTAATTTTTGTAATTTCTTCTACGTGCGCTAATTCTGCTTGTCCTGATTGTAATAAGGCATTCAATCCAACTTTATGTGAAAGATGTCCGATAACCGGAATGTCTTCTTTTTTTGCTTCATCCAGAATTGCATCATAGATACTGCGATTGAGATTACTACTGAGTTTTACCGCATCATACCCATCTTTTTTGAATTGCTTTACCGCATTTCGGGCATCTTCTTCTGAAGTGTAATGCAATCCTCCACCAAAATACTTTTCTAATTTTGCTTGTATACCTTCCTGGCTTGCTACTTTGCTAGTGCTTACATATAATTTTGGACTGATAGCTCCATTGGAAGCTTCATTTTTCCACTGTAAATGTTTTTCATTGCCAAACATTTCGCAAACAGAGGTGACACCATTTGCCAAATACAAATACAGATCATTTTTACTGTCGAGCAAATGCACATGT
Organism: uncultured Kordia sp.; assembly: GCA_964351775.1. Classification (GTDB taxonomy): domain Bacteria; phylum Bacteroidota; class Bacteroidia; order Flavobacteriales; family Flavobacteriaceae; genus Kordia. Next base: position 7,822 of record CAYGPQ010000116.1, read on the forward strand.
GTATCAATCAATCCCGGAATTAGAAATTTGTTGGTTCCGTCAATATAAGTAACATTAGATTGTAGCATTCCCAAGGTATCTATGGAAATTATTTTTCCAGCTTTCAATACAATATTTTTGGGAGAGAAAGAAGCGCTATCCGCATCTAAGATGTGTACATTTTTAATTCCAATATGATCATATTTATCAACAAAAGGGCTTGGGTCAATCACTTCAATCATGCTTCCGTTATGCAATTTCACTTCGTATCGCAATCCAAAGTATAAAACGGTAGGAATCAGAATTAATAATGCTAAAAGGATAATGCTTATTATTTTTAAAATTTTTCTTTTTCTAGCCATAATTAGCACTGTTAAGTGTTGCGTTTTGTTTCAATTTTAAAAAGGAATGAATATAAAATACAATGGTCATACTAAAAAAAGGAATCATGGATAGGAACGTTTCAGTCCAGTACTTTCCTTTACTTATCAAAAACATTATAAGCGGTATTACAATGCACAAAGGTGAAAGTAATAGTAATGTCAGTTTGTATTTTTTGACATTATTGAATCCTAAAAATAGAAAGAGGAGTTGTCCAACTACTAAAAGTAAAAACGGTACAAATTCAAGTAAATCTTTATGTTTTAAGGCATTTGGTAAATCGAACAGAATTAAAATCTCAAATAGAATCATAGGACCACCAAGATGTGGGCCAATAACCATTACAAAAAAGAAAGAAATAATAAAGCCGAAGTAAATCCAACGATGAATCTTCAATTCCATGAATGCTATTATTTCAAATCAGTTAATAGCTTTAATGCTTTTTCTACATCAGCTTCTTCTACATGCAATTCGATACTTCCGCCAAGAATTCCAGCGTACGACGTGTCCATCTTATTGATTTCAAAATAGTTAATACCAGCTTCGTCTAAAATGTGTTTTGCGTCCATAATTTGAATCTGTGAATCACTGGTATATATTTTTTGTCTGCTCATGATTTTTAAGTAAGAGTTCGTTATGAAAGATACGAAAATGATAAGGATTTTAAAGATTTTTGATTTACGATTTTTGATTTCAGATTTTATTGATAGTATTGAGTATTGAGAATTCCGTATTGAGAAAATTTTTGGCAAGAAACGAGATTTGCGATTTTTAATTTTAGAATTATCTAATTTTGAACACTGAACACTGAACACTGAACACTGAACACTGAACACTGACACACGAAGTTTTTAACTAAAACTGTACTTCACCAAAAAAAACGCCCCATGAAATTTAAAAATCTCACAAAGACGTTTTATATATTATAACGAACTGTCACATCGAGCGCAGTCGAGATGAACTGTCCACTGAAAACTGCGACTGTCAACTGAAAACCGTCAATGAAAACTGATTAATCCTGCAACGCAAAAACCTTCTTCAACAAATCCGTAGTTCTTGATCCCACTTTCGTACGAATCTGTTGCTCTTCTACGGCGATCATGGTATACACACCTTTCAAAGCTTGATTTGTTACATAATCTGTTAAATCTGGATTTACCTTTTGAACAAAAGGAACCTTATTATAACTATTGATTAACTGTGCCCAAATTTGATCCGCGCCCACTTTCGCAAACGAATTTTGAATCACAGGTTGAAATTTATCATACAAAGCAGTATTTGTTTTTCCTTGTAAATACTGAGTTGCGGCGTCATTATTTCCTAATAAAATATTCTTTGCATCCGCAAACGTAATGTCTTTTACAGCATTCACAAAAATAGGAGTAGCTTCCTTTACCGCATCTTCCGCAGCTCTGTTCAATAGTTTAATTCCATCATCCGCCAAACTTCCCAAACCAATATCTCGTAACGTTTTATCTACTTTTTGTAATTCTTCTGGAAGTAATATTTTTACCAAACTATTTCCGTAAAAACCATCTTTCAAGGTTAATTTTTTCACTTGCTTTTCAATTCCAAAATCCAATGCCTGACGCAATCCGGCTGCAATATCGGCATCTCCAAGTCCGCCATTTGGCAACTGATTCACAACTTGTTGTAACTCTGCGCAAGAATTCAACATCAACAATCCGACAAAAGCAATCATAATTTTTTTCATGTGATATGTATTTAAGTTTTTTAGGTGAGATATACGATAATAGGTTTACTCATTTACAAAATGTGTACCACAAAAATACACGAATAATTAAAACAAGTCATTTCTTTTAATTGAAATTCAATCTGTATGAATATAAAGAAAAAATAATATCTTACATGAAAAAATAAGGATGTACAAAGGATTGTTTTTAATCTTACTACTATTTATCAGTTGTCAACCAAAACCAACGCCTGTAGAAAATGCAGAACCGAAAGTTGAAAGTGTACAATACATCACAGTTTTAGGAACTGCTCAAGATGCAGGCTTTCCGCAAATCAATTGTAAAAAATCGTGTTGCAAGCCATATCACGAAGGAAAAGTAGAAAAAAAATTAATCTCTTGTTTGGGTTTACTTGATCTTGAAGTAAAGAAAAAATGGCTATTCGATGCCACACCTGATATCGCACTACAAATACAAAACCTTACCGAAAATCACCTAGAAACTACCACTATAATTGACGGTATTTTTCTAACACATGCGCATATCGGGCATTATACAGGACTCATGTATCTTGGTCGTGAAGCGATGGGCGCAACGAAAATTCCTGTCTATACCATGCCGAAAATGAAAAGCTATTTGGAAGAAAACGGACCTTGGAGTCAGTTAGTTTCTTTGGAAAATATTCTTCTAAAAGAATTGGCGCATAACACTTCCGTAGAATTGACAAGCGGACTCAAAATAACACCTTTTTTAGTGCCACATCGGGATGAATTTTCGGAAACAGTCGGGTATAAAATTGAAGGTCGAAACAAATCGGCGTTGTTCATTCCAGATATCAACAAATGGCAACTTTGGGAAAAAAACATCGTGGAAGAAGTCAAAAAAGTAGACTACGCATTCCTAGATGCTACATTTTTCAAAGATGGCGAAATTCCGAGGCCGATGAGCGAAGTGCCACATCCATTCATTACAGAAACGGTTAAACTCTTTGAAAATGAAGGTCGAGCGACAAAAAATAAAGTCATATTCATTCATTTCAATCATTCCAACCCTGCATTGCAAGATTCATATTCATTAAAAAACAATTTAGAAAAAGAAGGTTTTCAATTTGCAACAGAAGGAATGCGTTTTGGACTTTAAAAATGAAATAGATAAGACATACAAATAATTACAAATGCGTCTTGGTTCTAAACTCTTTCAACACTTGCGCTGAGCCTGTCGAAGTGAAGTGGTCTTGATTCTCATTTCGAACAATATTGATTCTTATATATTTCTTAAAAAATGTTCAATTTTTTTGAATATTCCGTAAATTGCGACCCTAAAATATAGACTTCATTACAGATGGAACAAGCGCAACCTTACAAACCCACATACAAAGTACGAATCGTAACCGCAGCATCACTATTTGACGGACACGATGCCGCAATCAATATCATGCGACGCATTATTCAGTCAACTGGTGTTGAAGTTATTCATTTAGGACACGATAGAAGTGTAGAAGAAGTGGTAAACACAGCCATTCAAGAAGATGCAAATGCTATTGCAATGACTTCCTATCAAGGTGGACACAATGAGTATTTTAAATACATGTACGATTTGTTACAGGAAAAAGGTGCTGGCCACATCAAAATATTTGGCGGCGGCGGCGGCGTGATTCTTCCAGAGGAAATCAAAGAATTGATGGATTATGGAATTACACGCATCTATTCACCCGATGATGGACGCGCTATGGGATTGCAAGGAATGATCAATGATTTAGTACAACAATCTGACTTTGAAAGCCCAGCGTTAATTCTTCCGAAAGGAAAAGAAACAGAACAGAGCATAAAAGACAAAGATGTAATTACAATTGCAAGGTTGATTTCATTTGCTGAAAATCAGCATGAAGAGTTTGAAAGGCTTTTTTCCCCTTTTGGGAAATTAAAAGGAGCGACAAAAACACCCGTTTTAGGAATCACTGGAACTGGTGGCGCAGGGAAATCGAGTTTAGTGGACGAATTGGTTCGTCGTTTCTTAATTGACTTTCCAGAAAAAACCATCGGATTAATCTCGGTGGATCCATCCAAACGTAAAACAGGTGGCGCACTTTTAGGGGATCGAATTCGAATGAATGCCATCAATAAT
>CAYGPQ010000117.1:0-11953 GCA_964351775.1 uncultured Kordia sp.
CTACAAAAACACATTTAAAAGTATGCCAAGATCAGTAAACGCGGTTGCTCGTAGAGCCCGAAGAAAAAAGGTATTAAAACAAGCCAAAGGTTACTTTGGAAGACGTAAAAACGTTTGGACAGTTGCAAAGAACGCGGTTGACAAAGCTATGGGATATTCCTATAGAGACCGTAGAAACAAGAAAAGAACATTCCGTGCATTATGGATTACTCGTATTAATGCGGGTGCTCGTTTAAACGGATTGTCTTATTCTCAGTTTATGGGGAAAGTAAAAGCTAATGAAATCGAATTAAACCGTAAGGTTTTAGCTGATTTAGCAATGAATCATCCAGAAGCTTTCAAAGCAATTGTTGATAAAGTAAAATAAAACGTCAAATACTAATATAATACTTCGCTTATAAAAAATCCGATTCTGAAAAGAGTCGGATTTTTTTTGTTCCATTTTTTTACTTTGGGCGTTTCCACCAATGAAAAATTGGCGGTCGTGCTATTCACTATATCTTTTCGGCTCATTTCGACTCCGCTCAATGCACCAAAAAGGATGCCGTTGCTATCACTAACGCAAAAGGTTCAGTGCTCAGTATTCAGTATTCAGCGACCTCAGTTTTGAATCCTGCTGCGGTTACAAATAACTCACTAATAATCAGTAAGTTGTTTTGTTTTTAAATAGTTTTTTTACTTGTAGACACTTAAAGAAAGGTACTCTTTTTGATCTTTTTTATATATTTTTAAAGCGTAAATTTCGGGAAGTAAGAGGTTTATGTGCTAGTGACCACTGAATGAAATTTTAAAATAATTGATTTTGTTTTAAGCCACCATTAAATTGTAGTTTATGAAAATAAATTAATAGAACTAGAAGCGTAATACTCTTATCTTCTTGCCTAAACTTTTGTTATAAGTCCATAATTATAATTTAAAAAATCATACCTATTATTAATCTCTAGTAGAATTTCTTTTGACTAAACTCGTTTCCAATTCAATAATTTTCGGAATAATTTCCTTTTTATCTTTCTTAGCTTTCAACTCCTTATATAATTGTTTGAAAGCCATTTTCCCCATTTTAAATCCAGGTTGATTTATCGTTGTTAAAGATGGTGTAATAGCAGAAGACATAAACCAATTGCTAAAACCAACGATAGAAATATCTTCAGGAATTTTAATGCCTTGTCTGTTAAACTCCGTAATGGCGCCGATAGCAACCAAATCTGTGTTTACAAAAATGCCATCAACATCGGTATGTTCGGTCATTATTTTCTTGGCAAACATTTCGCCAACTTCAAAAGTCATATCATCAAATAAGTATACCAAAGAAGGATCGTATATCATATTATTGTCTAACAATGCTTTTTTATATCCCAAAAACCGATCAATCGCATTTTGAGGTAACAACGGACCTCTGAAATGTGCAATGCGTTTACAGCCAGTATCGATCAAATGTTGTGTCGCTATATACGCCGCTTTTCGATCATCAATAATTACTTTAGAACACTTTACAATTTTTGCAATCTTATCAAACATCACCAATGGTTTTCCTTGTTCCATTACTTCAACTAAATGTTTGAAATCGCCAGTTCCGTTAGCTAATGATATCAAAATACCATCTACACGTTTATTCACCAATAACTCAAGCTGTTTCTTTTCTAACTCATATGATTCATTTGATTGTAAAATAATAACCAAATAGCCTTTCTTTTCTGCCTGACTTATAATTCCTTTAATTACACTCGAAAAAAAGTGATGTACAATTTCGGGAATAATCAATCCAATGGTTTTTGATTCTTCCGTTCGCAAATTTACAGCAAAAGCATTGGGTTTATAGTTTAATGTTACAGCAAGCTCTTTAACCAAAGCTCGTGTTTTTTTACTAACATCAGGATAGCCTTTCAAAGCTTTTGAAACTGTAGTAATGGAAATACCTAAAGTTTCTGCAATATCTTTTAATGTAACTGGTTTCATGGAAACTAAAGTAGTTTTTTTATTTAAAGAAAGTGCAAAATACAAAATCGAAAACGTTTTCGGCAAAATCGAAAACGTTTTCGTTATGAAAAATGTAAAATAGTAGATCAATAAATATAATTTAGCTAAAAATTAATCCAAAAACTATTAATAATACAATGAGAAACATTACTAACTTTAAACAGCTTTTTTCAGTGTTGCTCTTTCTTGTAGCAACAATGTCTTTTGCTCAATCCAAAATCTCAGGAACCATAAATGATGATAAAGGAGTTCCTATTCCTGGTGTAAATGTCGTTTTAGACGGAACTACAAAAGGAGCCGTAACTGATTTTGATGGAAAATATGCCATCACAAATGTTGAAGATGGCGATTATATATTGAAAGCCTCTTCTATAGGATATGTTACTTTTAGCAAATCTGTAAAAGTGAATGGCGCTGATGTTATCATCAACGCTTCGTTAGCTGCAGACTTAAATTCTTTAGATCAAGTCATTATTACGGGAGTTGTAAATCCGAGATCAAAAATTGAATCGAGTATCTCTGTAACGAGCATGCAACCCGCTACGATCAATCAATCAGCACCAAGAACAACGGCGGAAATCTTCAGAACACTTCCAGGTATTCGTGCAGAATCATCTGGTGGAGAAGGAAACGCAAACATTGCCGTACGTGGTGTGCCAATTTCTTCTGGTGGATCTAAATATGTACAATTACAAGAAGATGGTTTGCCAGTATTACTATATGGTGATATCTCTTTTGGAACAGCAGATATTTTTACACGATTTGATTATAATGTAAAAAGAATAGAAGCCATTCGTGGAGGTTCAGCTTCCACTTTAACGTCTAACGGACCTGGTGGAATTATCAATATCATCAGCAAAACAGGAAAAAATGAAGGTGGCGCTATCGGAACTACGTTTGGGTTAGACTATAACTCTTTCAGAACAGACTTTAGTTACGGTTCTGAAATAGGAAAAGGTTTATATTTCCACACAGGTGGATTTTACAGAGCAGGAGAAGGCGTTAGAGAAACTGGATTTACCGCCAATAACGGTGGACAATTAAAACTAAGCCTAACCAAAGAATTTGAAAAAGGGTCCATCCGTGTATATGCTAAATATTTGAATGATAGAGCAGCCGCGTATTTACCAATGCCAATACAAGTAACGGGAACAAACAGCAATCCTGATTGGGGCAATGCGCCAAACTTTGACGCAACAAGAGGTTCATTGCACAGTGCAAACCTTACACAAACGGTGCGACTTGGTGCGGACGGACAAGTACAAAGAGGTGATGTGACTGACGGAATGAATCCGATTTCTACATCCATAGGAATGCAAGCAAATTTCGACTTAGGCAACAACTGGAAAGTGAGCAACAACGGACGTTTTTCGTCTAACAAAGGTACATTTGTATCGCCATTTCCTTCGCAAGTAGCGGATGCAAATACGATAGCTGATTCTTTTGGAGCAGGCTCAACACTTGCGTTTACAGATGGTACTGCAGTTGGTGGAAACAGTTTAGTGGCACGAATTCACATGTTTGATGTAGAATTGAACAACTTCAATAACTTCATGAACGATTTTAAACTCTCAAAGTCATTTGATAACTTAGATGTTACAGTAGGATATTTCAAATCGTTTCAAAGCATCTCCATGTCATGGTTATGGAATTCATACTTACAAGAAGTAAATGACGATAATGCACGATTAATCAATGCATTTGACGCCACTGGTGGTGCACTTAGTGAAAATGGTTTATATGCGTATGGAACTCCTTTCTGGGGAAATTTACACAGAAACTATGATACTGACTACAACGTTTCAGCACCGTATGTAAACTTTACATTAGAAGCAACCGAAAACTTTACAGTAGATGCAAGTTTACGTTATGACAAAGGACGTGTTTCAGGTTCATTTACAGGCGGAACGCAACGAGAATTTGATGTCAACAACGACGGTGTAATTTCTGTGCCAGAACAAAATGTATTTGCTATTGACAACGCCAATCCTACAGCAGTAGATTACGATTATGACTACGTATCCTACTCTTTAGGTTTAAACTACAAACTAAATGATACACAAGCCATATTTGGTCGATACAGTAGAGGTGCTTCTGCAAAAGCAGACAGAATCTTATTTTCTGGATTAGATTATTTAGATGGCGATCGAATCAATGCCTTAGACTTCATCAATCAAGCTGAATTTGGATACAAAAGAGGTTTTGAAAACGGCGCAATTTATGCAACAGCATTCTACGCAAAAACAGAAGAAGAAGGCGGATTTGAAGCTTCCACAAACAGCATCATTGAAAACGATTACAAGTCGTTTGGTGTGGAAGTAGAAGGTTTCTACAAATTCAACGATTTCAGCGTACGTGGCGCAGTTACTTGGACAGATGCAGAAGTAGACTCTGGAGACAATGCAGGAAACACACCAAGAAGACAACCTGATTTTATCTATAACATCATCCCAACCTACAACTTTGGAAAAGAAAAGCAAAACTCAGTTGGATTAAGTTTCATTGGGCAAACCAAAGCGTATGCACAAGATTCAAACGAATTGATTATGCCAGGATTTGTAATCGTGAACAGTTTCATCAACATAGGCATTACAAAATCATTAAACGCAAACATTGCAGCGAACAATATTTTTGATTCTTTAGGAATTACTGAATCAGAAGAAGGTAGTATTGTAGAAGGACAAACGAATATCGTAAGAGCAAGACCTTTACCTGGAAGATCTATATCGCTTACATTACAATACATGTTTTAATTATTTATTTGAATACCCATAAGTTTTTTAATTAGTGAAAAAGAGTTAATGTTAATTAATGTTAGCTCTTTTTTTACTTAAAATAGTATCTTGAATTTCATATACTATAAATATAATAGTAAGGCTTGATAACGTTGAAAATGATGTCATTCTGAACTTGATTCAGAATCTCATGATATATGAAACTGACGTCGAAACTGCATGACAACAAAAGGAAAATTAAAAACGACAGCACAATGTTTAAAAAAGTTAAATTAAGTTTCTGGCAAATATTAAACATGAATGTTGGATTCTTCGGAATTCAATACAGTTTTGGGCTTCAACAAAGTGCCGTAACACCCATTTATGATTTCTTAGGCGCAAGTCCCGATCAAATTCCAATTTTACATCTTGCTGGCCCAGTAACAGGTTTGTTAGTACAACCCATTATTGGAGCAATAAGTGACAAAACATGGAGTCCACGATTTGGAAGACGCAAGCCTTTTTTCTTAATCGGTGCCATCTTATGTAGTTTAACTTTACTCATATTCCCATACAGTAGTTCGTTATGGATGGCAGCCGGTTTACTATGGATTTTAGATGTGGGAAACAACACCGCAATGGAGCCATACAGAGCATTAATTGCCGATAAATTAGATGACGAACAACAACCGCTTGGCTTTCAAATGCAAAGTTTCTTTACAGGTTTGGGGCAAGTATTAGCAAACTTATCATTATTTATTTTCCCATTAATTTTCATAGGAACCACAGGTTCATTACCAACGTGGGTATATGCTTCTTTTTTCTTAGGTGCATTTTGTTCTATAGCTTCTATTTTATGGAGTGTGAGCAAAACCAAGGAAATTCCGCCAACGGACGAAGAATTAGCAAAACTCAAAAGCGAAAAAAGAAGCGTTTTAGGGCCCTTACTAGAGATTTTTTCTGCCGTGAAAGACATGCCAAAAGTAATGTGGCAATTGGCATTAGTCTATCTATTTCAATGGTATGCCCTATTCTGTTATTGGCAAAACTCCTCCAAAAGTGTCGCATTATCGGTTTGGAATGCAACACCCGACGATACAGAAGCGTATAGTGAAGCCGTAAGTTGGACAGGCTTAGTCAACGGTTGGTACAATGTGGTTACGTTTTTAGTAGCGTTTGCTTTAGTAGGATTTGCTAAAAAGTACAGTCCCAAAAAAGTACATGCGTTTTGTTTACTCCTAGCAGCCATTGGCTTTTTAGCCTTTCCGCACATCGAAAATAAAAATCTATTACTATTTGCCATTACTGGATTTGGAATTGGTTGGGCAAGTATGATGGGAATTCCGTATTTAATGGTGGTTTCAGAAATTCCAAAAGAACGCTATGGTGTGTATATGGGAATCATCAACATGATGATTGTCATTCCGATGATTCTTCAAACAGTATCATTTGGATATATCTTAAAAAACTTTTTAGGAAACGATCCACGAAATGCAATCACGTTTGCAGGTGTATTATTAGTCATTAGCATGGTTTGTACATTGATGATTCAAACGAAAAAGAAACAAAAAGTCGCCACTGTATGATGGATCAATCTTACATAAAAGCCATCGAATTATTGCGCAAAGCGAGTTCTGAAAAAGGATTTTTGGCGAGTGCCGAAAACATCACGAATTACAAGCGCGTTTGGGCAAGAGATGGCGTTATTTGTGGACTTTCCGCATTGCTTGATGGCGATGAAACATTAATCAATACCTTCAAAAACACATTACAAACACTCGCGAACCATCAACATCAATTAGGACACATTCCTTCTAATGTATATTTCAAAGAAAACCATGAAGTTGAAGTAAGTTTTGGCGGTTTGGCAGGCAGAGTAGATACCATTTCTTGGTTTATCATTGGTGTTTGCAACTATTGTTGGATGACGAATGATGATAAATTGCTGGAAGAATTCCTTCCAAATATTCAAAAAGGATTCAAACTGTTGGAAGCGTGGGAATTTAACAATAATGATTTGTTATACGTTCCACGATCGGGAAATTGGGCTGACGAATACATCACGGAAGGACATACGTTTTACGATCAGGTATTGCGATTGTGGGCATTGCGATGTATGCAAAAATTACGTCCAACTGAGCAGTTTCAAACTAAAATAGAACGCATCACAGAAAAATTAAACGGAAATTATAGAAAAACTACCTATGACAAGCCGTTTCATCCAAAAGCATACAAAAGTTTGCAAAAGCATTCGTATTGGATGGCTTCTGTAAATCCATCAGGTTATCAAACGATGTTTGACGCCTTTGGAAATGCAATTGCACAGTTATTGAATCTTGGAGATGAAAGTTTTCAAGCTGAGTTGACAAATTACACAGAAAACTTACGCAAAAGTTTACCCTTACAATTACTTCCAGCCTTTTGGAAACCCATCACAGAAGCTGATGACGACTGGAAATTATTGGTCAATAATTGCAAATACGAATTTAGAAATTTCCCTTATGAGTTTCACAATGGTGGCACTTGGCAAATGGTAAATGGTTTCTACGGAAGTAGTTTGGTGATGCAAAATAACATAGAAAATGCAGAAACTGTTTTAGGAGAAATTCAAAAACTGAATGCAAAAGAAAAGTATGGGTTTTATGAAAATTTCAATTCAAAAACTCAAAAAGCAATAGGAGTTCCTAGTTGCACTTGGAGTGCTGCTGGCGAATTGATCGTAGCACAATATATTAACGGAAAAAGATTTTTAGTTTGATTATACATAGAGACATAGATATTCTTTGCGTAGGTGAAGCATTGGTAGACTTCATTGGACATCAAGAAGGTGTACTCATCAATAATACCAGAGATTATCACAGATATTTAGGCGGCTCGCCAACGAATGTTGCCATGAATACGGCGCGTTTAGGATTGAATACAAGTTTGGTAGCAAGCATTGGAAATGACGGATTGGGCGCGTATATTTTAGAACGATTGCATGAAGTTGCTATCAATATTGATCACATCAAAAAAGTAGAGACGAGTCCGACATCGATTATTTTTGTATCCCGATCGTTGGATACGCCCGATTTTATTCCTTTCCGAAATACAGACTTCTTAATTACAAAAGATCAGCTACCGACACATTTATTAGAAAATACGACTATTTTTCACACGACATGTTTTGCGCTAAGTAAAAATCCAGCGCAAGAAACCATCATTTCTAAAGCAAAAAAAGCATTTGAACTTGGTTGTAAATTGAGTATTGATATTAATTATTCTGAGAAAATTTGGCAGGATAAAGAGAATGCATTGCAAATTATTAAAGAATATTGCAGTTACAATCCGTTAGTAAAAATTAGTGAAGATGACGTTACGCGCTTGTTTGATGATACCTTTACACATGAAGAAGTATTTGCATTTTTTCACGAGTTGGGCGTAGATTTAGTCTGTTTGACATTAGGAAAAAATGGTGTAAAATTATCACAACGCAACAACGAACTGATTCATATGCCAGCGATTAAGATTAATAAAGTTATGGACGCAACTGGCGCAGGTGATGCATTTTGGTCAGGATTTTTGTTTGCTTATTTAAAAGAAAATACCATTGAAGATTGTTTGCGAATCGCATTAAACTTAGCAGCACTCAAACTGCAAAACGTTGGAAGATTGCCAAACAACATTAATATCTTGTCTGAATTGTTGAAAAAGTAATGCTTAATTTGTTTGAGCTTAAATAAAAGTTTAATAAAATTTGGGCTGCTATTTCTATAAGTATTTTAGTGATTTTAGATGAATTTCAAAATTAGGCAGGAGTACCTTTATGGAGTACCCAAATTGGGGGATATCGATAGTTTTTGGGACTCCTTAATTTTTAAATAACTGATAATCATTATGTTTAAAAAAAGGACTCTACCTTCAGTATTCAGTATTCAAAACGAAAAAAGATCAAAGAATATAGAATCAAGAGGCAAGACGTAAAAGACTTCAGTATCAAGTATCAAGTATCAAAATTAAGCAATTCTGAAATCAAAAATCATCAATCTGAAATCGTCAATCCTAAATCGTTAGCCTTTTCGCCACTTCCACAAATCATCGGTAGCGGTATAACCTCCATAAACAGAATTTGAAGTTTCAATCTTGAATTTTTCGAATTTTTCTAACATAATATGTTCGTTTTTAAGTTAATAACGAATTAAAGTTACCTAAAAATTATGACTTTAAAGAGGAAGTCAGCCTAAACTGGCTGATGTATACAATCAAAATTCTGTTGAAGTTATTAATTGTTGCGATTGCAAAGCATATTTCAATAGTTCTGCTGAACTTGCCGAAGTACAAATTTCTTTAGCAGAAATTGACTCGATGTGAGTATTAGTAAACTCATAAACTGTTAAACTAAAAAAAATCACGTTTTCTGCTTTTTCTTCTTCGCAGCTGGAAAGAGAATATTGTTTAATATTAAGCGATATCCCGCAGAATTTGGATGCAATTCTAATTCCGTTTTCGGATCTCCTACTCTATGCTGATAATCTTCAGGGTCATGTCCGCCGTAAAAGGTAAAAAATCCTTTTCCTTTGATTCCATGAATGTAACGACCTTCACTGTTGGTTCTGTTTTCTCCTAAGATTAATACGGATGGTTTGATCTGAGAACGATCAAAACTCGTGGTTTGCCCCATGAATCCTTTGACTAAGGCGGTATGATTTTGACATAACATTGTCGGAATTGGATCCCATTTTGCCGAAAAATCCATTAAGGTAAAATAATCTGCTTCTTTGACTATTCTTCTTTTGGTAGTCATATCAATAGAAGAAAACTCATATTTCGTTGGGCTTCTTTCGAGTTCAAAGTCTGTAAATGCAAATGTTTTATCGTAATCTATTTTACTTTGATAGTTTCTATCCGATACATCGCCATCAAACATCGGTTCGCAAATATCTACACCTTCCGCAGCCAATGCAATGTCAAAACTATCGGTAGCACTACACATGGCAAACATAAATCCGCCACCAATTACATAATCGCGAATTTTCAAGGCAACATCACGCTTTTCTTCGGAAACTTTGCTGTAACCCAACTTTTTCGCTAAGGCTTCTGCATCTTGTTTTTCGCGAATATACCAAGGTGCCGAACGATACATTCCGTAAAATTTACCATATTGTCCTGTAAAATCTTCATGATGCAAGTGCAACCAATCGTATTTTATCAAATCATCTGCCAACACTTCTTCGTCGTATACCACTTCATACGGAATTTCCGCGTATGTCAAAACCATCGTAACCGCATCGTCCCAAGGCACATTTCCTTTTGGAGAATACACCGCAACTTTGGGTGCTTTTTCTAAAATAACGGCTTCTTGATTTTTACTTGGACTAGCTATTGCTTCTAGTATTTCGTTGGTTTTTGCGTCGGAAAGAATTTCGTAAGAAACCCCACGAATTTTACATTCTTTTTCAATACCATCAATGGCTGGCAATAAAAAGGAACCTCCGCGATAGTTGAGCAACCATTTAACTTTGATCTTTTTTTCCAATGACCAATAGGTAATTCCGTATGCTTTTAAGTGATCTTTTTGGGTTTCCGAATCCATTGGAATTAGAATATAAGACGCGTAGCTACTTACCGAAAACAGTAAGAGCAAGACTAGTGTGATAAGATTTTTGATTTTCAATTGCATGGTAATTTTTATTCAACCGAAAGATACACAAAAATTGTACCTATGTAAAGAATTTATCGTTTCTATAACAGAATATCTAGTTGCTGTAATGCTTTGTAAGTAACTTCTTTTCTACTTTCTTGAAACTTTTTTTGATCAAATTTGTTAGAAACCGGCGCTACATTGGTTGCAAAGAAAAAGACTTTTGTTCCATTTTCGACATATCCTACAAACCAACCATTGTGAAGATCATCAACAATAGACCAACCCGTTTTTCCTCTTAAAACATAGTTTTCAGTCTTTTTAAGAATCATCATTTCTTTGGCTGTCGTTTCTGTTCTTTTAGAAATTGGAAGTTTCGATTGATAAAAACGTGCTAAGAAATCAATTTGTTGAAATTGATTCACACGTGAATTTCCTTGAAGCCAAAACGAATCTAAGTTTGTGGAGTCTACTTGCATATTACCATATTGAAATTTTTCCAAATATGTATTCATCCTTTTAACTCCAATCTTTCTGGCTACTTCTTGGTAACAAGGAACACACGAACGTTGAAAAGCTTGTTTAAATGTCAAATCTTCTTCCCAAGATTTTAGAAATCTTCTTTCTCCATTCCAAGGAAAAATGGTGTTTTGATCATGTACAACTCCTGTTTCTAAAGCAATGATTGAATTCGGAATTTTATAGGTGGAAGCTGGCAATTTCCCATTTTTTGCCCAAGAGAAATCATTGGAATAGTAATTTTTGTTTTGAAGATCATATATGAGAATTGCTCCTTTAACATCAGCTGCATCTATGATTTTTTGAAATTCTATATTTATAGATTTAATAGCTACCTCTACTTCCTTTTGCTGATCTGCAATTTCTTTTTTCTCTTTACAAGAAAAATATAAGATAAGGATAACGCATAAGAAATACTTATTCATGCTTTTAATTAAAACGGAACTTCATTATCATCAAAATCATCATTCATAGAACTTCCGAATGCTTCGTCAGCGCTTGGTAGATTTTCTGTTTTGAAGGTATCATCATTTGCAGCATCATTCATTTTAGAATGAAATTCAAATGGCGAATCAAAGGTTTCTAAATTGTCAAACTTCCCTAAATGTCCAATAAATTTTAATCGAATGTTATCCAAACCACCGTTTCTGTGCTTTGCTACGATAAATTCTGCTTGTCCATCGGTTGGCGAGCGTTCTTCATCATCCCATTCTTCAATTTTGTAGTATTCAGGGCGGTAAATGAACGATACAATATCCGCATCTTGCTCAATAGCTCCAGATTCACGTAAATCTGATAGCAAAGGTCGTTTGCTTCCTCCACGCGTTTCTACCGCACGAGATAACTGCGATAAGGCAATTACTGGAATGTTCAATTCTTTAGCCAATGCTTTCAAGTTTCGCGAAATGGTTGAGATTTCCTGTTCACGGTTTCCTCCTTTTTGACTTCCGCCAGCCGTCATTAACTGCAAATAATCAATCATAATCATTTTAATGCCGTGTTGCGATGCTAAACGACGCGCTTTTGCACGCAAATCAAAAATTGATAACGAAGGTGTATCGTCAATAAATAAAGGTGCTTTTTCAAGTCCTTTTACTTTTACGTTGAGTTGTTCCCATTCGTG
>CAYGPQ010000118.1:0-11682 GCA_964351775.1 uncultured Kordia sp.
ACTTTTAAGAATACTTTAACATAATAAAGTCTGTATTAAAAAATAATGTGTATATTTGCACGCTGAAATTTTAAGCTAAATTAATTTAATTAGTAAGTCTTAAAGAAAACAAATTTTATGATAAAAAGAGCAATAAAATTTTCAATTTTAATAGCTGTTTTAACATTTGCAAGTCTAGGTTTCACTTCTAAAAAAGAAACCAACGTTCTTAAAAATAATATAGAAATAAATAACAGTTCACCTAAACTAGTAACAGTGCTACCAATAGGTGAAGCTAAAACTGAAGAAGCGCCAATTCCTTATGTAGGAAACAAATATTTGGGTTTCAAAGAAGCTTTAGCATTTAAAGAATCGCAAGGAAATTACTTCGTGGTAAACACCTTAGGGTATCTTGGAAAGTATCAATTTGGAAAGGGAACATTAGAAATGATCGGAATTTACAATCCGCAAGCATTCTTACACAATCCAAAATTACAAGAAAAGGCCTTTGAAGCAAATGCGTCACGAAATAAGTGGATTCTAAGAAAAGACATTAAACGCTCAGTCGGCAAAAGAATTAACGGTGTGTTGATTACAGAATCAGGAATTTTGGCAGCAGCACATTTAGCCGGACCAGGAAGCGTAAAGAAGTATTTAAGAAGCGGCGGATCACAAGGATTTGCTGATGCTTATGGCACAACAGTGAAACACTACATGAAGAAATTCGCAGGGTACGATGTTTCCTCTATAAAAGCCAACAAAAAAGCAAGAGTGTCATAACTCAAAAATTTGGTTAACATTATTTTTAAAACCTCTGTATAGCAATATGCAGAGGTTTTTTGTTTTATAAATTAAAAGATTAAAGCATTTTAAAAAAATAAAAATTATTTTAATAAACAAATTAACCATTAACCACTAGCTGTTAGCTGTTAGCTGTTAGTATTGAGTATTGAGTATTGAGAAATTAAAAAAAGCGTAAAGAGTAATGAAAAATATTTGTGAACTCGTGGCAAAGAAAGTTTTTTCGAATAACGAATAACGAATAACGAATACCAAAAGTGCAAAGCGCGTCTACATTTCGACTCCGCTCAATGTTCAGCAAAATAGTTTTCAAAAGCGTCAGCGTTCTAACAGCGAAGCGGTCTAAAATCTAAAAGCTTTAGCGATCTATAATAAACATCGTCGGTCGCTTATGTAAATTCACCGAGGTCTTTTTCCAATCGTTAATCGTCATGGTGCGAATGTATTCAGTTGAAAGCGTAATATCACACGCAATGCACAAACGTGTATTTCCAGAAAGTGTCGCAATTAAATCGGCTAATAATTTATCATTTCTGTAGGGAGTTTCGATAAATGCTTGCGATTGTTGTAAATCACCAGCACGTCTCTCCAAATCCTTGATCGCTTTTTTGCGTTCATGACTGTCAATTGGTAAATATCCATTGAATGCGAAGTTCTGTCCGTTCATCCCAGAAGCCATCATTGCCATCAAAATAGATGACGGACCAACAAGCGGAACCACTCTAATTCCTCTTTGATGAGCAATTTTCACAATCTCAGCACCTGGATCTGCTACACCAGGGCAACCTGCTTCCGAGATCAAACCTACATTTTTCCCCTGAAAAGCAGCTTCTAAAAACGCTGGCAATTCTTCATCTTGTGTATACTTATTCAACACATGCAATTGTAATGAAGGTTGAGATTTTTTTGGCGTGATCTTTTTTATAAAGCGTCGCGCTGTTTTTTCATTCTCAACAATATAATAATCAGTAGTTTCAATGATTTTTTTGACAGATAAAGGCAAAACCTCTAAAGGTTCGTTATCACCCAAAGTCGTTGGAATTAAATATAAAATTCCGTTAGTTGCATGCATAGGTAAGGAGTTTAGTTACAAATAAAACTAATTTTTGACTATTTTATGATAGGATACGGCGTCATTATTTGAAATTAATTGCACAATATACATTCCATTGCTCAACTGATCGGTCATAATTTTTTGATTTTCAGTTGATATACGAGTCTTTGAAACTAATTTTCCGCTAAAGGAATACATAATAACTTCTTTAATTTGTGAAGCTGCATTTTGATTGTTGATTTGAAAATAGTTCTCTGCAGGATTTGGATAGAGCTGATAATCGTTTGAAAGTGAATTTTCTTCCACGCTTAAAGTCGTATCAAATATTTTATAAATAGTTCCGTTTGATATACCAGCGGCGTATAATTCTTTGCTAGAATCTTCTCCAAATGTAGAAATATTCCCAGAGAATGGTCCGTTAAACGTCATATTCCATGAGCCACCTGAAAATGTCAATGTTCCAATTTCGTTGGTGCAGTAATCTGCAAAAAAGTACAATCCTTGAAAATCAGGATACATAGAGCCTCTATAGCGATAACCACCAGTGATAGAACATCTAAAAGGGCTTCCACCATAATTATATTCGCCAACAGGAAATGTAATGGTCGATACTGATGGACAGCCTGAAGTATTAAACGTGCTATTTCCTTCATAGCATCTCCAACCAAAATTATAACCCGCATTTACGATAGGAACATTATTAATTTCTTCTTTATTGCTTTGTCCAACATCACCAATCCATAATTCGCCAGTATCACTATCAAACGACATTTTCCAAGGATTTCTGAGTCCGTATGACCAAATTTCGTCCAAACCAGCCGGATTTCCAACAAACGGATTCGTAGCTGGAACGGTATAAGAAGTTGCGCCACTGACATCAATTCGGAGAATTTTACCTAAATGAGATTGCAAATTTTGCGCATAATTTTGTGGATCGCCACCGCTTCCGCCATCGCCCAAAGCAATGTATAAATAACCATCATTTCCAAAGGCTAGTGAACCGCCATTATGATTGGAATACGGTTGCGAAACTGTGAGTAGAATTTCTTCGGAAGTATCATCAGCCACATCAGGATTTGCAGAAGTCGTGAATCTTGAAATCACCGTATCTCCGCTAAGATTGATGTAATTTACATAAAATCGATTGTTGGTTGCGTAGTTTGGATCGAATGCCAAACCCAACAATCCTTGTTCATTTCCACTAGATCGAACGCGCGCATCAATGTCTAAAAATGCGGTAGGATTTGTAATTCCTGCTGAATTTACAATTTTAATCACGCCATCTTGTTCTACGATGAATAATCGTGAATCGCCAGCATGTTTGATATCTACAGGTTTTGTGAATCCTGTTGCAAATGATTGTAAAGATACATCTTGCGAAAATAATAGTATAGGGGAAAATAGGACGAGTAATACGTAGTTTCTTAGTTTCATAGTAAAGTAGGTTAGCTTTTTTTCAGTAAGATACAAAAAAAGGCAGACATTATTTAGCGTCAATTCTATGTAACTAAATTGCTTTATTGGACGTTATTGGTTTTCAAAAAACGATTCTCGATATAATTTTTTAGTAAAAAATCACTTAAATTGATTTTTTTGAATTGTAGAAGATTTAGTTTGAATTCAAGCTTTTACTAGTATTCTTTAGAAAGTTTCTCCGCAAAAATACCACAAGCTTCATCGAGCATTTGAAATACATTTTCAAAACCTTGATCGCCGCCGTAATACGGATCGGGAACTTCTGCATTTGAATTTGGTGGTGTTTCATTAGAAATGAGTTGGACTTACGTACAAAAATAAATCCGAGTAAAAATAAGTAAACCCTCAAATATGAAAGAAGGTTTACTTTTATATATGCAGTCGTCTTGAAACGAATATTGTTTTGTAGTTCTGTTGCTAGTTTATTATTAATTTCTTGACTAAGTTTATTTTAGAATTTGATTCTATAACAACAAAATATATTCCATTTTTCAATTTACTAGTGTTGAGGTTAATTTTGTTAGGTGTATTTAAATTATTGATTGTATTTAGTAATTGTCCAGTCATGCTGAATACTTTTATATTATTAATATTAAAACCTGTGGGTGTTTTGATGAATACAAAGTCACTTGCAGGATTTGGATATAAAGAAATTTGGTTTTGTAATTCAGTGTCCTGAGTACTTAAAGTATTCGTTGTATATTCATATCGGTCAGAATAAATTAAAGTTCCATTATGTGTAGCTACAAGTCTGTAATAGTACGTTTGATTGGGGATGATATTTGGAACTACAGCAGTTATGATCCTTGTGCCGCCACTATAGATACTGCTAGGACTTCCATTAACAGTAGACCCGTATGCTTCTGTAATACCATATTCAAAGTGAATATTTTGCAGAATTGTTCCATTTGTGTTTATTAATCCTTGCAATAGCAAAGCACCATTGTTTTCGAGTTGAGAACTTGCATTTACCATGATAATATTACCAGACGTGTTAAATACTTTTTCTTCAGTATAAATATCTTCCATGCCCAGTTTTGCTTTCAATCGATAATAATAGACCTCGTTGGGATCTAAATTAGTAATTGAGGCATTCACATTGCCAAATAAAGCGTATGCATTAATCTGATTTGGAGTTGCTGATATAGAATTTTCGAAATTAATAGACCCGTATTCAAACTCTATATTTGTAATATCTTCTTCGTTGAACGAATTGATAGAAGCACTTAGTGAGGCATCATTACCATTAATGGTGGCATTACTTAAATTAATTGTATAAAGAGGTCGAGTTGTGAAAGAACTAATACCACCGAAAATTTCATTTCCTTGATGAGTTGCTTTTAGTTGAAAATAATATTGAGTTTCAGGTAATAAATTTATAAGAACTGCCTGTATATTTTCATTTGTGTTTCCTGATACAATTGTTGGAGATCCAGCAACACTATTATTTAGGTTAGTAGGGTTTGTTCCATAAATGAATTCAACACCTGTAATATCGTATTGATTTGAGCTGATAGTTCCACTTACAGATGCAGATGTAGCATAGTAAGATCCGACAAAATTAGTGTTGATTTCATAAGCAATAGGAGTCACAAAATTGGAAATATTACTAGTATATTCAACTGAATTTGAAGTTCCTTTTATTCTATAATAGTAAAATGTGCTTGAAGTAAGATTTGTAATATCTAAAGAAAAATTAACGGATTGATTTACGCTTACTGTCGCAGGTGTTAGAGCAACAGTAGTACTGTTGTTAAAAGAAAAACTAGTACTATATTCAAATTGGAGATTTTCTATAACGACTCCATTTGAAGTAGCATTGCCCGTAAGTGTTGCGCTATCTACGGTTATATTTTGTGCAGTAGTTGTTCTCAAAATAATATCATCAAACTCTACGTTGGTTCTTAAAATTCGCCCATAATTCCCCCAAGCATAAATATGATTGTTTAACATTTGAATTCGTCCAGCACCAGATTGTGGTATAATGCGTTCCCAAGTTGTGGCAGCATTCATGGTTCTGTAAAATTCTCCAGATCCATTTACCAAATAACCAACATTTTCAGAATAAAACCGAATAACTCTATAATCTCCGAATATTTGATTATTTTGTAGTTGTGTCCATGTAGTTCCGCCATCTGTAGTTTTGAAAATAGAACTATCTTCTCCAACAAAATATCCTAAGTTTTCGTTAATAAAATCAACGTCGTAAATTTCATCACCAATATTTTCGTAGTTAAGGATCCATGTATCTCCTCCGTCAGTTGTTTTAAAAAGCCTTCCGTTTGTAAATCCAGTTATGAAGCCAAATCCCACAGAATTATTTACGAAAGTGATTTTAGCAAATCTCTCAGTCGAAACTTGTGTCCATGTATTTCCACCATCAATAGTTTTCATTACTTTTCGTTGATTGAATCCACCGCTAACAAAACCAATATTTTCATCCAAAAACATGACTTCATCGATACCTTCGTCAATAATGTCGATGTTATTATTAGTAACGGTCCATATATTTCCTCCATCGATAGTTTTAAAAAGTTTGTCTCCTATCGCTGTATAACCAACTGTGGTATTCACAAAGTCAAAATTTCCAATGGTAATATCATTAATTACGTCTCCACTATTAGTCCATGTGATACCTGCATCAGTTGTTTTAAAAAAATCTCCTTTTACAGCTGCGTATGCAACATCATCATTTAAAAACTCAACTTTCGTAACAATGTTATAGGTTGGAGAATATGGAATCCAATTTGCTCCACCATCAATAGTTTTTATAATCCATCCACCAGATCCAACAGCGTACCCATTATTAATATCTGTAAAATAGATTCCATAAATTGTTGCAATACCTTGCGGGATATTTGAGAGGCTAGGAGCAATAGAAGACCAAGAGTTTCCACCATCTGTCGTTTTATATACAGCTCCATTTTCACCTGCCATAAAACCGTCATTGTTATTTAGAAATTGAATTGTGTGTACTGCATTACTACCATAATTGACTTCATTCCATGTTTCTCCACCATCAATTGTTTTATATAAATCATTATGTTCGCGAGTTGCAAAACCTACGTTCTCATTTATAAACTCAATTTCTATATAGCCAGATGGACTAATATTGGTACTTTCTGTAACATACCATGTATTTCCTCCGTCAATAGTTTTCATTATTGTACCACTTAGGCAAACAGCATGACCAATTAAAGGACTCGTGAAAAACGTCCTAACAACTGGGTTATTTGGTGTTATTGGAATATTTTGCCACGTAGTTCCTCCATCGGTAGATTTTACAATATTATAGCTGCCAGATAATATTATTGTATTCTCATCTAATACGTTGACAGTGTTGTAATAATAGTTATAGCCAGTATTGATTTGTGTCCAAGTGTCGCCATTGTCAATAGACTTATGAATTACTCCAAAATATATATCGTCAACGATGTAACCATTTGTCCCGAAAAAAGCCATATCATTTCCTCCAGGCGTATTTTGTTTTTCTTCCCAAGTAACACCTGCGTCTGTCGTTTCTAGTAATGTGCCAAATGATAGGATATAACCTACTGAATTAGATGTGAAATGTATATCTCTAGCGGTGTTCCCAGTAGGTCTTGGGTTTAATATTTCCCATTCTGTTTGTGAAAACAATAGTAGTTGGGTAAAAAGACAAATTAAAAAGAGTAGAGTTTTTTTCATGGTAATAATCGGTTTTAAATTTGAAATAAATATAATATTAAATATAGTTTTGAGTAGATGAGTTTTTTTTAAATATATGTTAAATTTCGCTCACTTAGAACTTTAATATTCTTATATGTGTTGTGTTAAGCGATGTTTTGTTACATGCTAAAAATAATAAATATATTGAAGAGCTGTTATTTCATGTAAGAAATGATGATTATGTGTTTGTAATATATTATACATAATCACATTCATAGTGTGAAGCTAGCCACTTTAAATTTAGAAATAATATTCATGCGGTTTAGTTTTTAGAAAGTTTCTCAGCGAAAATACTGCAAGCTTCGTCTAACATTTGAAATACATTTTCAAAACCTTGATCGCCGCCGTAATACGGATCGGGAACTTCTGCATTTGAATTTGGCGAAATTTGATTTAAAATGAAATGAACTTTTGCACGATCTTCTGGGGTTTTCGCCAAACTTAGAATATTGTCATAATTGGATTGATCCATCGCAAAAATATAATCAAACATTGTAAAATCTTGATATATAAACTTTCGGCAACGTTGATAGCTAATATCCAATCCATGTTGTTTAGCTGTGACTATGGAACGTCTATCTGCCAATTCGCCAACATGATAACCTGCGGTTCCAGCGGAATCGACTTCAAATTTTGAGGGATCGAGTTTGGATGCTAAAATGCCTTCTGCTAAAGGAGATCGACAGATATTCCCTAAGCAAACCATTAGAATTTTAGTTTTCATGAACTATGATTATAACGAAAGTTTCTTTGTCAAATCTTCCACATATTTGCGGAATTGCTTATCAGTAGCTGATAAGTTGTCAACTGTTTTACACGCATGTAAAACTGTCGCGTGATCACGTTTTCCAATTTGCGAACCAATACTTGCCAGTGATGCTTTTGTAAATTTCTTTGCGAAAAACATCGCTAATTGTCTAGCTTGTACTATATGACGTTTACGAGTTTTTGATTGCAAGGTAGAAACATCCATCTGGAAATAATCGGAAACGACTTTTTGAATATAATCGATAGAAACTTCGCGTTTGGTATTCTTTACGAATTTTTCAACGACTTGTTTCGCCAATTCAATCGTAACTTCTTTTTTGTTGAATGATGATTGCGCAATCAATGAAATAATGGCACCTTCTAATTCACGTACATTCGATTTGATGTGTTTTGCAACATATTCCACAATATCATCAGGCATTTCTACACCATCACGATAGAGTTTATTTTTCACGATGGACACACGTGTCTCAAAATCAGGAGTTTGCAATTCTGCTGAAAGCCCCCATTTAAAACGAGATAATAAGCGTTGCTCAATATCTTGCATGTCTACAGGTGCTTTGTCTGACGTTAAAATTACTTGTTTCCCATTTTGGTGTAAGTGATTGAAAATGTGAAAAAATACATCTTGTGTTCCAGATTTTCCAGAGAAAAACTGCACATCATCAATAATTAATACATCAATCAGTTGATAAAAATGTATAAAATCGTTTCGGGTATTCTTCTTTACAGATTCTATGTATTGTTGTGTAAATTTCTCCGCAGAGATATACAAAACGGTTTTTTCAGGATATTTATCTTTAATTTCCACACCAATTGCATGTGCAATATGTGTTTTTCCTAATCCGACACCACCAAAAACTAACAATGGATTAAATGATGTTCCTCCAGGTTTATTGGCAACGGCCATTCCGGCTGATCTTGCCAATCGGTTAGAATCACCTTCTAAAAAATTATCGAAATTATAATTTGGATTTAACTGAGACTCAATTTTAACATTTCTGATTCCAGGAATGATAAACGGGTTTTTCAGTTCGTGACTTTTATTTTTAATGGGCACGTCAACTTCTTGTGCTCTGACACCACTGCGATTTGCACTTGGAATTTTTTCCGTAAATGGTTTTTTATTACCATACGTGTTTTCCATCTTAATGATATACACCAAACGTGCTGTATTTCCTAACTCTTTCACTAAAGCAACTTTTAGCAACTTTACATAATGTTCTTCTAACCATTCGTAAAAAAACTTACTAGGGACTTGAATGCTTAGCGCTTTATTTGTTAACTTTACAGGCTTTATAGGCTCAAACCAAGTTTTATATGCTTGTGGCTGAATGTTGTCCTTTATGAAAGACAGACAATTATCCCATACTGATTGCGCAGTTACACTCATTATTATTGTTAAAAATTGTTAGTTAGGTTAGAAAAAAAAGAGAAAATTCGGGGTTTTCTCGTTCTATATTTTTGCGTGAACAAATATGTGAAAAAAAAAGTGAAAAAAAAATTAGAACGCTATTGAATTTGTTAAATTTTTTTCGCATGCTTGGAAACAATTTCTTTACAATTAGTTAACATGTCTAAATATACACAAAATACTTTGAGAAGTCACGAAATAAATGTAAGAATTCGATATGCAGAAACCGACCAAATGGGCGTTGTCTATCACGGTAACTATGTACAATTCATAGAAATGGGGCGAACGGAGTGGTTGCGCGCCTTAGGAATTTCATATAAACAAATGGAAGAAGCAGGAGTGATGCTTCCTGTAATTTCAATCACTATAAATTATAAAAAATCTGCGTATTACGATGATGTACTGACGATTAAAACAACACTGAAAAAATTACCGTCAGTAAAGATCGAATTTGAGTACGAAATTTTGAACGAAAGTAAGGAAATTATTACAGTTGGAAACACGGTTTTGGCATTCATCAATATGAAGACTGGCAGACCTATGAAATGTCCCGAACACTTAATCGAAAAATTATCTACGATTGACTTCTAATTGATTGAAATTTTAAAAACTACTAGATTAAAACATATAATAAATATTTTTAGAAAAAACATAGCAAGCATCAAAAGTTTACAAATTTGTAAACTTTTGATGCTTTAATTATACAATCCGGAAACATTTTCGTATATTCATGCTATGGTAATCATAGAAACTTCAATAGGAAATTCACATCGTGTGGAAATTACACTTGTAAACGATCAAGATTATCAAAAACTAACAAAAAAACGCTATTTCTTCAATTGGAAAGAAGAACAGTCTTTCGAAGTCTATAAATTATGCATATTAGGTTCTAATGACATTTTAGGATTGATATCTTTAGAAAGAATTCCCAACGAATGGAGAATACATATACGTTTGTTGACAGTTTCGGTTGAAAATCAAGGGCAACATAAAACATTTGATAGAATTGCCAGAAACTTGATCGCGCATGCCGCAAAAATAGCTGTTGCTGCGTATGCTGAACTCGCTTGCGTTTCATTACGACCAAAAACCGAAATTGCGAAACATTATATAGAAACCTATAATATGATGGCAACAGGTTTAACATTGAGTATCGAAGTACCCGAAATCATACATTTAATATATCGATTTGACCATGACGAATAAGAAACATACTAATTTGATAGAAGATGCAGCATTTGGTGTAGATTCACGATATACTTCTAAAAGAGAATATCAATCAGAAACTACTGCATTGATGGAAGCTCGTTTGAAGCGCATGAAAAATGTATCGAAAGATGATATTATTCGTGCAAAACTTATGCAGTTAAAATTAAATATGGAAACGTTTATCAAACAGCCAATGTATGACAAACGCAGCTATTTTTCAGAATTCTTAGCAGCGTACATAGATGCTATTTATTCGAAGCGAAGTATTTTTGCAAAAGATATTGATATCACGCCGTCTAAATTGAGTCAGGTTATCAACAATCACAGAGAACCACAAGATGCGTTCCTATTAAAATTGATGATTCATTCTGAAAAAATCTATGCAAATGTGTGTTCCTTTCAAAAGGAAATTTGGTATCAAGTGTATTTTCATGAAAAGTTATGCAAAACGATGTCTACGCAAAAAGAATGGACTTCAAAATTTGAAAATGTTGTATCTGTTAGTGAACCTATTGCAAAATATACTAAGGAAAAGAAGTGATTAATTTTATTTTATTTTATTCCAACTCCTTAATCTCAATCTCATACAAATTCTCAAACAACTCAAAAATCTGTTCCGCATCATTTTGACGAACGGAAATCGTGATGCGACAATCGAGTTCTAGTTTTTGTGCAATAATATTCAAGTTTCGCTCTTTTATGACACGCATAACTTTGTTCATGTTTTTATAATCAAAAATGAGCAAGTAATCAATATTAATGGTTTTCTCCAAGATTTCAGAAGCTTCTAACGCCAATTGTGCACCTGTACGATATGCGTTAATCAATCCGCCAACGCCCAATTTTGTACCACCAAAGTATCGAACCACGACAATAAGTATGTTGGTAACGTCAAAGGACTGAATTTGCCCATAAATCGGCATTCCTGCACTATTGGAAGGTTCGCCATCGTCGTTTGCACGAAAACGAAACGGCTCACTTTTTCCCAATTGCCAAGCATAACACCAATGTCGCGCCGAATGATGACTCTTTTTCAACGCTTCCAAATGTTGCTTGATGTCGTCTTCATTCGCAATAGGAAAAGCATAACCGAAAAACTTACTATTTCGATCTTTAAACAATACTTCTTCCGAAGGAATATCAATGGTTTTATACGTGTCTTTCGTT
Source organism: uncultured Kordia sp. (assembly GCA_964351775.1). GTDB lineage: Bacteria > Bacteroidota > Bacteroidia > Flavobacteriales > Flavobacteriaceae > Kordia. The sequence continues at coordinate 11,577 of CAYGPQ010000118.1, forward strand.
TCCAATAGTTGTAAATTTAATTTTTGTGGGTGTTTCGTTTTTAAGAGTTCTGATGCTTAAAACCATATTGCCTAAAAGTAAGATTGATTCTTCCTTTTGTATATAC
>CAYGPQ010000119.1:0-5861 GCA_964351775.1 uncultured Kordia sp.
TGACTTTCAAAAAGTGCCGCATCTGAACAAATTTCTACTCATTTTCGGTTAAACATTGAAAGTCAAGATGAATTCATTAGAAAAGCGAGACACCATAAAGTGCCTCGCTTTTTTTGTATTTCATTCCTAATGAACCTCATGTATGTGAGTTCTATGTCATTATTTTAAAAACATTGTTGTTTTCAAAAGCAATTTAAGAATCTTCGTAACGTCTTAATCGATTGTGAAGTGTTGTTACTTCACTTAGTAACTGTTCTATTCGTTTTAATAGATTGTAAACAACATCGACACCTTCTAAATTTATATTCAATTCAAAATGCAAACGTATCATTTTCTCAAGATCAGTTATTTGAGTTGTTTTAATGTAACGCACCTCTTTTGAAACAATGACTTCAACTAATTCGTATTCCTGCAGAGCATTCATAAAAGAAGAAGGAATATTATAGTGTGAACAAAATTGCTCTATAGATATTAAATCGTTTGTTTCCATAATCACCTAAGTTTTTGTAATTCTGCAATGAGTTCTTTTTCTTTTGCAGATAAATTAGTTGGAATTTTTAGTTGATATGTGATGTATAAATCGCCAAATTGTCCTTCTTTTTTATATTTCGGAAAGCCTTTCCCTTTGAGTTTTACCTTTGTTAAATTTTCAGTTTCGGGTTTAATGGTCAGCTTTACTTTACCATCATATGTATCTATCATTTGCTCACCTCCTAACATTGCTTTGTAGAGATCTAAATCGATTGTAGTATGTAAATTTTCTTTGTCGCGCTTAAATTTTGAGTTATTTATTATTATAAATTGAATATATAAATCGCCATTTGGGCCACCATTGATTCCTTTCCCGCCATGTCCTTTTATTTTTATAATCTGACCGTTTTCAACTCCAGCAGGAATGGTGATTCTAATATTTTTATTATTTATTGTAAGCGTTCGTTTATGTGTTTTATAAACGTCTTTTAAATCGAGTTGCAATTCGGCATTAAAATCATGTCCTTTATATTTCACTTCTCGATGTCTGGATGAACCTCCACTAAACATACTCCCAAAAATATCTGAGAAATCCTGTTCAGAATACTGTTGAGAGGCACCTTGATATCTTTGCTGATATCGTTGTTGCTCTTTAGCTTGCTCGTAAGCTTCAGCATTTTGCCAATGTTCCCCGTAAGCATCGTATTTTTTACGATTTTCCGCATTGCTCAATACTTCATTTGCTTCATTTATTTCTTTAAATTGTTTTTCAGCTTCTTTATCATTCGGATTGAGATCTGGATGATATTTACGCGCAAGTTTGCGATACGCTTTTTTAATATCTTTCTCAGAAGCCGTTTTGGAAATACCCAATACTTTATAATAATCTATAAATGCCATGATCCCTTTTTGTGAGTTTTATGATATTGTTTAATTAATTCCTGTAGGCTTTCTGCATAATCCTCTAAAACCAACATACTAATTTCTGTGTGCTGTTTCGAGGGAATAGTGATAGGATCTTCCAATAATAAAATATATAATTCAGGATAATTGGTTTCTATATCAAGTGTCAGGTTTGTTATTTGGGCTACTATATCTTGTATCGTTTTCATCCTTTTTTCTTATCATAACTTGTGAAAACCTTTTGACTTATATTTTTAAAATATCTGTAGGTGTTTCTATTAAAATTGTTTTATCACCGTGAATAGCTATTGGTTGTTTCATTATATCTGGATTGTGCTGTAGCATTTTTATCCAATCTTCATCAGATAAATTGTGATACGAAAATTTGTTTTGATAGATCGGGTGCTCCTGATTTACAAAATCTTGAATCTTAATACGCAATCTATTCGCCAATTCAACAATTTGTGTTCCAGTAAGCTTTTGCTTTAGAATATCAATTTCTAATATGGGCAATCCTTGGACTTTCGCATAAGCCAATGTTTGTTTTGCTCTAATAGAATTAGAATTATAAAACAAAGTTATTTGTCTTTTCGAAGTGGCTATTTCCCCCATAATATCAAGTATTAAAATCTAATTACTTTTTTGTTGGACAGGTTCTAATTCCAAAAGGCGCGTATAACGGACAAAAACTAATAAAGCTTGTCAACAAGAATATTCCTGCTACCACTAAAAGTATGATTCCAAGAGTTCCAGAAATAACGTTTGTAGTATAAAGAATTACAACAATTGCAGCGACTAAAAATCGAATAGTACGATCTGCTTTTCCCATATTTTTTTGCATGATACATTTTATTTTTAATAAATGTACTGCGAATAGTATAAGTTTGAAATGATGAATATCAGTTTTACCATTTACTGATTATATTTCTATCGTATATGCTGATAGTTCGTTTGGAAAGTATTTTGAATAATTTATCAACTAAGACAAAACGCTAAGAATGTTGTTGAATCACAGAAATAATATCATTCTTTTGAAGCACTCCAGATTGTCGCCACAATTGCTTTCCACTCTTAAAGAGTAACATTGTTGGCACACCTCTCACTTGATATTTTGCGGCTAATGGCTGATTTTTATCCACATCAATTTTTACAATTCTTACGCCATCTCCAAGTTCGTTTTTTACTTGTTTCAAAATTGGAGCAAGCATTTTACAAGGTCCGCACCAGTCGGCAAAAAAATCAACTAAAACTGGTGTTTCAGAATTTACGATGGCATTAAAACTACTTTTCATTAGCTAGTTGTTTTATTTTATTGATAAATATAAATCATTCAATAGTAACAAATCATGATATTCATCAGCATGCCTTAAAAAAACCTTCAGAGTCAATCAAAAAAAACTTTTTCATTTGTTTACGAAAACGTTTGAAATTGTATACTTTTGCGCAAAATTGTAAACACAACTACACAAATTTAAGACTATGAGTTTTAATGATATTTACGAAAAGGAACTCACTTTTCAAGCAGATCGAAGACGTGCTACTGTTGAATTTATTAAGAATGTAAGCGATTTATGGTATGATAAATCTATTGAGCTTGTTCTTTTTAGAAATCAATTAATTGACAGAAATGTGAGTGAGATTCTAAATCTACACGAATATGCAGGTCAATTTGTACAAAAACCGATCTCTATTTTTGATACGGTAGAAATTGCACAAGCCATTGCAAAAATTGATCTTCCACCATCTAAAATTGATATTGGAAAATTAACATACGAATATCATTTAGAAGACAATCAGCATGCAAATGCAACTTCGTTTGTAATTGATAAATTGAAAGATGCCAAAGATTCTTCTGGAATTACTCCAAAAGACGTGGTACTTTATGGATTTGGCCGTATCGGACGTTTGTTAGCAAGAGAATTAATGACACGTACAGGTCGTGGAAATCAATTACGCTTGCGCGCGATTGTTACACGCGGAAAAGTAGATGCAACTGTATTAGAAAAAAGAGCTTCCTTATTACGTAACGATTCTGTTCACGGAGATTTCCCTGGAACTGTGGGCGTAGATGTTGAAAATTCTGCATTAATCATTAACGGAACTACGGTACATATTATTTCGGCAAACGGACCAGAAGAAATTGATTATACAACGTATGGAATCAATAATGCCTTAATTATTGATAATACAGGTGCTTTTAGAGACAAAGAAGCCTTAGAAAGACATTTAGTGCCAAACGGAGCAGACAAAGTATTATTGACGGCACCCGGAAAAGGAATTCCAAATATTGTATATGGTGTAAATCACCAAGAACACAATCCGGATGAAGTAGATATCTTCTCAGCAGCTTCATGTACAACAAATGCTATTACGCCAATTTTAAAAGTGATTGAAGATTCTTTCGGATTAAAACACGGACATTTAGAAACCATTCATGCCTATACGAATGACCAGAATTTAGTGGATAATATGCACAACAAATACCGTCGTGGTAGAGCTGCAGCTTTAAATATGGTGATTACAGAAACTGGCGCTGGAAAAGCGGTTTCAAAAGCATTACCTTCATTAGATGGAAAATTAACGTCAAACGCTATTAGAGTGCCTGTACCAAATGGTTCCTTAGCAATTTTAAATCTTGAAATTGAAAATGCTACTTCTATAGAAGGTGTAAATACAATTTTTAAGAAATATGCACTAGAAGGTGATTTGGTAGAGCAAATCAAATATGAATTAAATGATGAATTGGTTTCTTCTGATATTGTTGGTTCTTCGGCACCATCTATATTTGATAGCAAAGCAACCATCGTTCGTGAAGATGGTAAAAATATCATCTTATATGTTTGGTATGACAACGAATATGGCTATTCGCATCAAGTAATGCGATTGGCTAAATATATTTCAAAAGTAAGACGCTATACATACTATTAATAATAGACAATCATACTATAAAAAAAGAGTCTCCAACTAGGGACTCTTTTTTATTGATAAAACAATGACCATTTCATACAATAAATAAAAATATCTTCGTTTATTTGACAACTGTTATTTTAAACCTGAAAGACCATGAACGTGAAATACCAATTTCTAGCAATAATGCTATGCTTTTCTGTCCTAGTAAGCGCACAAAAAGTAGCGAAAAACGCAAATCTGAAATTAAAAGAAGGACCAATTACGGAGCAATTTGAGTTCATTCTTAAAAATTCAAATAAATACCAAGATTATAAGGTTGTAAAACGTATTTGGATTGAAAAATTACAAAAAAACGTTGCCGATTCTATCAATGCCATTCAAAAAGATATTACTGAAGAAGTTGCTAAAGTAGCTGCACAACAAACAGAAATTGAAAAACTGAAAGCGGATTTTGCGGCTATAAACCAAAAAATCACAGATCTAAATACCGAAAAAGATAGTATTTCCTTACTCGGATTACAATTGAGCAAAGGAACTTACCAATCACTAATGTGGGGAATTATTGGTATTTTAACCGCTTTATGGTTGTTTTTTACGTATCGATTTAAAGCGAGCAATTCCATTACAAAAGAAGCAAAAGCGAAACTAGCAGAAACGGAATTAGAATTTGAAGAACATCGCAAACGTGCGTTGGAACGTGAACAGCAAGTTCGCAGAAAGCTTCAAGATGAAATCAACAAGAACAAATAAACGCTAATCTCCATACGCAATGCGCATCGATATCATTTCTGTAGTTCCCGATTTATTAACAAGTCCTTTTAGCGCTTCAATTCTAAAAAGAGCTATTGACAAAGGCATTGTGGAAATACATATTCACAACTTACGCGAATATGCAACAGATAATTACAAATCGATTGACGATTACCAATTTGGTGGTGGTGCTGGCATGGTCATGATGATAGCTCCGATTGATAAATGTATATCAGATTTAAAATCGGAACGCGATTATGATGAAATTATCTATATGACACCTGATGGCAAGACCTTGAATCAAAAAATTGCCAACGAACTTTCGTTAAAAGGAAACATTATGATTCTTTGCGGACATTATAAAGGTGTTGATCAGCGTGTGCGCGATCATTTTATTACGAGAGAAATTTCCATTGGCGATTATGTACTTTCGGGTGGCGAATTGGGCGCGGCTGTATTGTGTGATTCCATCATTAGATTAATTCCTGGCGTATTAGGAAATGAAACATCTGCCCTAACCGATTCGTTTCAAGACAATTTATTAGCGCCGCCAGTATATACAAGACCTGCGAGTTACAATAATTGGAATGTTCCAGAAGTATTATTATCTGGAAACTTTCCTAAAATAGAAGCTTGGCGCGAAGAGCAAGCGTATAAAAGAACGCAAGAATTACGCCCAGATTTGCTAGATGATTAACTAGACTCGCTTAGCTTTTAGACGCTTTTGGCTTTTGGAAATATTGTTATCAATTCAAAATCTTCAAATTGACACATCTTCAAATTGACACATCTTCAAATTGACACATCTTCAAATTGACACATCTTCA
>CAYGPQ010000119.1:5961-11625 GCA_964351775.1 uncultured Kordia sp.
ATCTTCAAATTGACACATCTTCAAATTGACACATCTTCAAATTGACACATCTTCAAATTAACACATCTTCAAATTAACACATCTTCAAATTGATACATTAAAAAATTAATACATTTCTACACTAATAGACTTGCACATTCACAATAAATAGTTATTTTTGCACTCAATTTTGGATCAACCTCTGGCGATAGACGTGAATATGTTGGTTTGAATTAATAGTTATAAAAAGTTTAAAATGGAAGCTTTAATTAAATTTGTACAAGACGAATTTGTACCAACAAAAGATTTCCCTGAATTTGCAGCAGGAGATACTATTACCGTTTATTATGAAATCCGTGAAGGTGAAAAAACACGTACACAGTTCTTTAGAGGAGTTGTAATCCAACGTAGAGGTTCAGGTACTACTGAAACATTTACGATCAGAAAAATGTCTGGAACAGTTGGTGTTGAGCGTATTTTCCCAGTTAATTTACCAGCATTAAAACAAGTTGAAGTAAACAAAAGAGGTAAAGTTCGTAGAGCACGTATCTTTTACTTTAGAGGTCTTACTGGTAAGAAAGCAAGAATCAAAGAGAGAAGATTCAAATAAAATCTTCCCAAACACATACAACAAAAAAGTCCTGCAAATTGCAGGATTTTTTTGTTATGAACAATTGTTCATAAACACGGTTCATATCTTGTTGATTTCTAATTTGTTATATTTCTTGCTTTTTCAAAAACTTATACTACATTTATAAAACGAAATACAAAGAACAATGCAAATTGAGCTTTGTAAATCAAAAAGAACGTTCTAACAAAGGTTGTTATTTTAGTATGTTTTTTGGAACTGATTTTTGGACACAAAAATTACAAAAAAAAATGTATCTCTATTTCTAAGATAGCTCGCTATCGTAGACTCTAGGAGAAACGCTGAAACTTATTAGTATTGCTAAGATGCTAATGAAGTGTTATGCCGACCTAAATTCCGAAAGGAAAAGGGGTTTGTATAAATGGACAAATTGCGAAAGCTAATCTGTACAAGTAGGTATATTAAAAAACAGCTGAAATAGGATTTCAGCAAGGTAAAATGCCAATAACGACGAAACCTATTTCAAACCCGAAGTGTAGCTGTGTTTATCGTAGCAATACAAGTTTTTGATAAGCAATTATTAAAAAAGTAAACACAATATTCTTCAGAAAGCCATATCAAGGTAAGCAATTACAATGATATGGCTTTTATTTTGTCAAAAAATAACACCATCTGAGTGGAGTGCTTCGCAATATTTTCTTAAATCCACTATCATTTTTGTATATTCGCATTTCGAAAAATACATTCAATTATTCCAATCTTTTATTTGTAAATGAATATGACAAAATCAACTAAGATTATCTATACAAAAACTGATGAAGCACCAGCTTTAGCTACACATTCTTTTTTACCAATCGTAAAAGCATTTACAGCTCCATCTGGTATTGACATTGAAACCAAAGATATTTCTTTAGCAGGAAGAATTTTAGCAAATTTTCCAGAATACTTAACCGAATCACAAAAGGTTAGTGACGCATTAGCAGAATTAGGAGATTTAGCAAAAACACCTGAAGCCAACATTATAAAATTACCAAATATTAGTGCTTCAGTACCGCAGTTGAAAGCTACCATTACAGAACTACAAGCAAAAGGATATGCAATTCCAGACTATCCAGAAGAAGCAGAAACAGAAGAAGATAAAAAAACTCTTTCTCAATATAATAAAGTAAAAGGTTCGGCTGTAAATCCTGTGTTGCGTGAAGGAAACTCTGATCGAAGAGCACCAAAAGCAGTTAAAAACTACGCAAAGAAAAACCCGCACAGTATGGGCGCTTGGTCTTCTGACTCAAAAACACACGTTGCAACAATGAATGCTGGCGATTTTCGTTCCAATGAAAAATCGGTTACTGTTGCAACGGCAACAACTGTAAACATTGAACATACTGACACAAGTGGAAACACAACAACACTAAAAACTGGAATTGATTTACTTGCTGGAGAAATTATCGATGCATCGGTACTAAGCAAAAAAGCGTTATTAGACTTTTTAGCAAGAGAAATTGCTGATACTAAAGAAAAAGGCCTACTCTTCTCGTTACACATGAAAGCTACGATGATGAAAGTAAGTGATCCAATAATTTTTGGTCATGCAGTTCGTGTATACTTCGAAGACTTATTTGAAAAATATCAAGCTACATTTGATAAAATTGGTGTAGATGTAAATAATGGTTTTGGCAATCTTTTAAACAATCTCGCAGAATTATCGCCAGAAAGAAAAGAAGAAATTATTGGAGATATTGCCGTGGCTTTGGAAAATGGTCCTGATATCGCAATGGTAGATTCTGATAAAGGAATTACCAATTTACACGTTCCAAGTGACGTAATTATTGATGCTTCGATGCCAGCAATGATTCGCGACTCTGGTAAAATGTGGAATGCAGACGGAAAAAGACAAGATACAAAAGCGGTCATTCCTGATAGCAGTTATGCTGCCTTATATGAAGTTACAATCGACTTCTGTAAAAAACACGGTGCTTTTGATCCTACAACTATGGGAACAGTTCCGAATGTTGGACTTATGGCGCAAAAAGCCGAAGAATATGGTTCGCACGACAAAACTTTCGAAATTCCTGTTGATGGAACTGTGAGCGTAGTAGATGCAGAAGGAACAATATTAACTCAACACAGCGTTGAAGCTGGAGATATTTGGAGAATGTGCCAAGTAAAAGATGCACCTATTCGCGACTGGGTAAAACTAGCTGTCAGCAGAGCAAGCGCTACTGGATCGCCAGCCGTTTTTTGGTTAGATCAGAAAAGAGCTCACGATGCAGAAATCATCAAAAAAGTAAATCTTTACTTAAAAGATCACAACACAGAAGGATTAGAAATTCATATTCTACCGTTAGCGGAAGCAACTCAATATACACTAGAACGCCTTAAAGACGGAAAAGATACTATTTCAGTAACTGGAAATGTATTGCGTGATTACCTAACAGATTTATTCCCAATTTTAGAATTAGGAACAAGTGCAAAAATGTTATCCATTGTTCCACTAATGAATGGTGGCGGATTGTTTGAAACTGGCGCTGGAGGATCTGCTCCAAAGCACGTACAACAATTTACACAAGAAGGTCACTTACGTTGGGATTCATTGGGCGAATTCTTAGCCTTAGCAGTTTCGTTGGAGCATTTAGGTTCAACCTACAACAATAATAATGCGATTGTACTTTCTGAAACGTTAGACGATGCGACGGATAAATTCTTAGATAATAATAGATCACCTTCTCGTAAAGTCAACGAACTTGACAACAGAGGAAGTCATTTCTACTTGTCACTATATTGGGCGCAACAATTGGCAGCTCAAGATAAAGATGCTGAACTTAAAGTCCGCTTTACTCCTATTGCCAAGGAATTAGCGGAGAACGAAACAAAAATTATAACAGAACTAAATAATGCGCAAGGTTCGCCGATGGATATTGGTGGATATTATATGCCAAATGAAGAGTTGGTTTCTAAGGCAATGCGTCCGAGCGAAACATTCAATAAGATATTGAGCGCAATTTCGTAACAAAATATAACATCACTAAAAAAGCTTCTTATTCGTAAGAAGCTTTTTTTATGTTTGGGCGTTACCAAAAATATTCACTTCACATTTCTGCTTCGCTCAATGTTTCGCAAATATTTCCGGTCGTGCTATTCGCTATATCTCCCGAGAAAATCGGGAGGATGCCGCTTCTATCACTAACGCAAAAAAACCGCTAGAAATTCACTCAAAAAACTGTATTTTTGAACTATGGAATTTATTAAAACAACGGAGCAAGATTCGAAGTACAATCATCTTGAAAAAATGAGTGTATCTCAACTATTAACAAATATCAATACTGAAGACAAAAGTGTTCCGTTTGCTGTTGAAAAAGTAATCCCTAAAATAGAAAACTTAGTTTCCAATATTGTTGCCAAAATGAAAAATGGCGGGCGATTGTTCTACATTGGTGCAGGAACAAGCGGAAGATTAGGCATTGTTGATGCCTCAGAATGTCCACCAACATTTGGTGTTTCGCATGAATTAGTTGTTGGATTAATTGCTGGTGGCGATGTTGCTATCAGAAAAGCAGTAGAATTTGCAGAAGATGATACTGAACAAGCTTGGAAAGATCTTCAACAACACAAAATCTCTGAAAAAGATACTGTCATTGGCATTGCTGCTTCTGGTACAACTCCGTATGTAATTGGTGCATTAAAACAATGTAACAAACACAACATTCTAACAGGTTGTATTACTTGTAATCAAAATAGTCCATTAGCAAACGTATCTAAACATCCAATAGAAGTTATTGTTGGTTCAGAATTTGTAACAGGAAGCTCTCGAATGAAAGCAGGAACTGCTCAGAAACTAGTTCTTAATATGATTTCCACTGCGGTGATGATACAACTAGGAAAAATAAAAGGGAACAAAATGGTCGATATGCAACTTAGCAATCATAAATTGGTGGAAAGAGGTGTAAAAATGATCATGTCTGAATTACAAATTTCATCAGAAGAAGCTAAAAAATTATTAGCGCACTATAAAAACGTACGATTAGCAATATCAAACTATGACAAAAAGAACAAATAAAGAATTATTAGGAAAAGGTTTAAAACTGATGGCAGGATCACTTGTTTGTATGTTTGCAGGACCTATTATATTACATTCAGCATTCAAAAATCAAGAACATCCATTATACATACCAGTATTAATAATTGGATTAGCTATTGCCGCTGGAGCAATCATACTAGCTTTCAAAGGAATGCGAAAAATAACAGATGCTATATTTTAACTAGCTTTTGAATTCTTTAAAACTGTTTTAGGAGTTGTTGGATTATATCCGAAATTTTCATCTTCTATCACCACATCCAAACGGTCCATTATATATCCAATAATTGCCTAATAATGTACAGTATGCCCATTTAATTATGCCAAAATTGTGACTAATGCATACTGTAATGTAACATTTCCATTTCCTAAATCATCTTCTACATTCAATAAATAAAGCGAGATCTGCACCATACAAGTCTTTTTAACTTACTCGCAACAATATCAATCTCAGAAATTGCACAATTACAATCACGTTCTATCGCCTGATTTCGTTCTCGCAAAGTCAGATCAATATGTTTATACCAGTTTTGCTTTAAAATTACTCAATAAAAAGGCAGTTATTTTTTCTTTAGGCAAAAAAGAAAATGCAAGCATAGCCATAGCTACGGTTAAATTTTATTTTGAAGAATAAAGGAAAAAGCCCAAGTTTTTGTGAGTAATTTTAAGGTGAAAATGGTATTACTTTCTAATCCTTTAAAAATACACCTGTAGAAATCTAGAATATGCCGTACATATGAACCTACACTAGAATAATAAGGTCCGATCTCCTTACAACAATACGAAGCATTGTTTAATTCAGTTAAAAGGTTTTGGATTTATTATAAGGTATTCAGTAGCGAATCTATCACTAGGGTATTCATAATCAAACTTTGGTTTTCAAAATACTAAAAAACGATTAAAATAACCATCGATAAACTTTAATAGTTTAATTCGTTGAGTATTGAGCACAAAAAAACCCTTATCAGTTTATGATAAGGGTTTTAAAAAAAGGCGGCGACATACTCTCCCACATTTCTGCAGT
>CAYGPQ010000120.1:0-11466 GCA_964351775.1 uncultured Kordia sp.
ATGTATTATTAATTTTTAAAATTTTATATCATGAAAAAGAAAAATTTAACATCATTAGCGCTTAACAAGAAATCTATTTCTAGTTTTAATACACCAGCTATTAAAGGGGGAACTTTTAACACCATATCATGTCAACCAATTGGAATTTGTGCAGAAACACAAGGATGTGATACAGATGATTGTACTAATACAGTTGGATGTCCAACAAACGGGTGTACTCTTAATTGTCCTCCTTCTAATGGATGCCCTACGATATCTTGTGAACCAATAGGTATTTGTAGATAATAAATTTGTACAACTTACAATTTTAGGTTAGCCTTTTTAGGCTTCCTAAAATTGGGTTCAAAAAAAAGCTCCGAAATAGACATTTCGGAGCTTTTATATGAATGAAAAAAATATTTATTCGATAATCAATTTCTTAGTTACGGTTCTATCTTGATCTGTTACGGTGATTAAATACATACCAGCACTTACATTCTTTAATGAAATGTTTTCATTGAATGTTGAAGTTGCATTGTAATTTTTGGTGTGTACTAATCTTCCAGAAATATCATGTACAGCGATATCAATAGCTTCTCCAGATTGTGAGTTAAATGATAAAGAGAATTCACCTTTGTTTGGGTTTGGATATAATGCGAAGTTTTCTAAAGTGAATTCTTCATTGCTTAGTGTAATAGTTGTAGAAGTTGTACATAACTCAACAGACCACTCATTTACCACTCCAGTATCTCCGTTGTAGAAATCAACAAATACTAAGTTCCAAGTTCCAGCAGGATTATTTCCTGTGAATCCAGTCATTGGATTCGCTGGCGCGTATAAACCAGTTGTTGGATTTGCACACATTATAGGAGCTTCACCATCTTTAAACGTTACGTCTATATTTCCAAATTGAGCAGTATTACATGACCTGTTCCAAATATTTGAGAATCCTCCACCATTTGGTGCTTGTAATTGCATGATTAAATCTCCAATATAGGAATGTGTTACATCAGCTCGAACTCTAATATCTGTTATTGGAGTTGATTCCGTAACCGTTACAGGAATAAAAACAGGTGTTCCTTGAACATTTGCACCACCACCATCAGGAATTGCGGTTGCAATAGGTCCCGTAGTGTACGTGTTACAAACAGTTGCATCAACTACAGTAGCTCCAACGGAGAATGATTTAGAAATTGCGAAGAAAATGTTTCCAACCGCTTCAATTTTAATTCTACAATATGGTTCAAAGACTATAGGAAATGTGATTGCTTCTGTTCCATCATTTGCAGTGTTTGCAGCCAATGTAGTTGGAAAAGTAAGCCCACCATCCGTAGATAATAAGATATTTACATTTGCTGTATTAATTCCATTTGCAGTTGTTCCAGCAACATCCCATGTAATTGTTGTAGCTGCTCCAGTTGAAAAACTTTCGTTTGTTGTGTCAGGTGCAGTTACTCTAAAAGGTCCTGTATTTGCTAACGTAACTGTCATGTCAGCTCTGTTTGTTTGTCCACCGTTTGGGGAACCATTGTCTCTTACTGTTAAAGCAAAATCCATTGTTCTAGCTACACTTGGCATTACTTCCCAAGCAGGAGTTAAGTTGTTATTTAAGATATCACTTAATTGTGGAAAGGTACGATCACCCGTTGTCATTGGTGAGTAGGATCTAAATTGTGGATCTGTAGTACTTGTGGTTGAAGGTACGTTTGTTGTAACTCCTGTATCAGTTTGTTCCCAACAGTATGATAATACATCACCAGCGTTTGCATCTGTTGCAGTTCCGCTTAATGTGAATGCAGTTCCGTAAGGAATGGTATAGTTTGCACCAGCATTTACCACTGGAGCTGTATTTCCGTTTGGCGTATTTGTAGAACATGTTGGTTCACCTGGAGGTGTGATACGTGTCCACATTTCGCCAATACTAATTGCGTGAAAATGGTCATCACTGTTTCCTTGTACATTGTCTGAACCACAAATTCCAGCATACGCCATAATGGTAGTTCCACTTCCAGGTTCTACAGCGGTTCCAGCGTTTCTGTTTCCACCAGAACAAGATCCTTGTCCACCATTAAATGTATGGTTTGCACCATATTGATGCCCCATTTCGTGTGCTACGAAGTCAATATCAAAAGGATCACCTACAGGATTTGGAGATCCTGTTACACCTCTTGCTTTTGCATTACTGTAACAAATTCCACCACGTGCAGCCAATCCACCACCACCAGTAGTAAATACGTGACCGATGTCATAGTTTGCAGTTCCTATGTTTGCATCTACAATAGCCTGATTTTCATTAATTAATAAGTTAGCATCACTATCTGTAAATCCATCATTTTCCGCTAAGAAAATAATACTTGTGTTGTCTACTAAAGTCATTGTTAATGACATATCTCTTTCAAATACACTATTAACTCTTGTCATAGTTACATTCATGGCAGCTAAAACAGTTGCTCTTTTTACAGCGTCCGTTGCAGCAGCTTGTCCAGCAGCGTTGATATGATAGTTTGCATATTCTTGTGTACATGCTAATGCTAAACGGAAAGTTCGTAACGTTCCATCATTTGCATTTTCTGGAGCAAAAGCACCATCAGCATTTGTTCTGTTTTCTGTTGAATCGTCTACAAGACAACCAATTCGGTCTTCAAAGCTAGTATACAGATTTCCTTTTTCATACATGATGTATGTCTGTAAATCGTTTGTTAGTGGATCAATGTAGAGTGTTTTTCCAATAGTTTGCACCGTTGCATGGAAACCAAAAACGGTTGTAGAAAAACGGATGATCGTTCCTGAATTTTCTCTACTAACTGCTACATAGGATTGAATTTCTGGATAGTTTGCAGCAAACGTTGGTTCCATTACGGAAGCTTTGTATACTTCAAAATCTTCCATTTTACCCTCTGCACTTGGAAACTGAATTACAATTTCAGAATCAATGTTTAGGTCTCTGTCAGGAGCTGCAGCTAATAGTTGTTTTAAACTATTGATGTCTAATGTGTACACATCATAAGCAATAGGAGTAGAAGTTCGTTCTAGTAATTCTTCCTGTTGGAAGTTTACCTTATCTGTTTTCTTCCAAAAAGATTTTCCTTGCGAAAAAGCAATAATGGGAAGTAATAGTAATATAAAAAAGTAATTCTTTCTCATAATTTTAAATTGATTAGTTTAGTAAAAAGTACGGTAAAGTTAATTCTTTTTTTAAAATACGATAAAAATCATTCAATATTTATAAGCTTTCTGTGTTAAAATTTAGCAGATTCGCAATGATTTAATTCCATGCTTTGACATTCTTCATAGGAATATCCATAATTAATAAGGTATGCATGCTTGGTAATGAAACGCCGCTTTCCATCGTTTTCCATTGATCCCAAGAAGCATATAATCCACCAATAGGAATAATACTTACCCACATTTGATAGCCTTTTGGAAATCCTTTTTCATCTAAAATCCATAAATAAGAATCGCCCGGAGTTGTGCCTCCATTTGTATAGGTTACTAATAGTGCTTTTTCGTTGTTTTCTTGTGTGACAATACTACGCGTAACACCTTCATCAAATACTTTGTGCGGCGCAACTAACCAAAAAGAGTCATTGTTAAAGTAGGAAAGTGCTTTTTCAATGTAGGTTGATGCTTCATTTGCTTTAACTTGCTGATCATTAATAGTAACAGTACTCGTTTTGGGTTGTTTCAAGTTTAAAGCAACTTTTGTATCACTCCAAGAAACATCAACCTTGTGCTGATCTTTATCCCAAACATAGTGATGTCCACCACGAAATGTCCAACTTAAATAACGTGTTTTTTTATATTCTTCATGATTTACCGCCGTTAGCATTTTTGTTGCCAGTGCATCTGCTTCTGTTCCTACGACACCTTTTGGTAAGGGTTCGTTGTACTTGATATACAAAAAAGCGAAAAGTAATCCTAGAATTGCAAGAACTACTAAGATAAATTTTCCTAGAATTTTGAATATTTTTTTCATCGGTTTGGTTTTAGGGTTGGTTGGATGTTTTTTATTCTTTAAATCTCCGTAAATCCGAACTTTCAAACGTCCATTCAGGTGTAAGTAATGTAACATCTTTGGCAGTGTACCAAGGACTTAATGTTGCGTTTTGTGGATTGATTAAGATTTGTGTTTCCTGAGCGGGCATGTAGCTTTGTGCCAACATGAATATTCTTTCATCCAATTCATTTTTTGCCACATCAACTACAATCACTGCATGTCCAAATGGATTTCCTTGTTGAATAAATACATCGCCAACTTCAATATCTTTGATGTCAGTTACCTTAGATAGTTCTTTTCGTAAGGAAGCTGTGTTCGCATACGCGAAGATATAATTCATGTATTTTCTAAATTTTTTATACGAATGATCGCCATTTGCATACTTCTTGAAATATCTCGGTTTCCCATCCGATAGAAAGTTAAAGTGAATATCATTTAACCGTTTTTGCGCAAATAAGTATTCGCCACGCAAACGCATGACAGCATCGGCGCATTGTTGCAAATCGCGTGTGCCAATTTCCATATCAATCACTGAGATATACACATTGTGATTTTGTTTTTCGCGACCGTCAAAGTATTTTACGGTACTGTTGAATGTTTTCAATGGTAAATTTCGCAAATAGGAGCCAAAATGTGTGACTTCAAGCGGAATGCGTGTGTAGTTTTTTGGTGTATTGAAACGCTCTTGAATGGTTTTCCCTTCGGGATTGATCAAATTTTCGGTACGTACAGTTTCATCTTGTAGTGCGAGTTTGTTCGTTTGAGCAGTTTCCTTTTTTTGTTCTTTCGCGCAAGCGAGACACATGAAACTAATGAAAAGAAAAAAAGCGATATTTTTTATAGAATGTATCATCAAAATTCGGAATTGATTTTTATTTTTACTTTCAAGTATTAAACTTACAAAATATTGCAAGGAATTAAGAATAAACAATAACAATACCAAAATATATATGAATATCTTAGGAATAGGCTCAAGAATTAAACATCACGAATACGGATTAGGCGCAGTAACTAACGTAACTTCAAAGCATTATTGGGTAACTTTTATGGAAAATGGACTGGAAACTATTAACATTGATAGCGATTTTGAAGTTATTGATGCCGTGGAAGATGAAGTGGATAGTGTGAGTTTTTTTGAAGTAGAAACGATTTTGCGTACGATGTTAAAAAAATGGTCGGATGTCTCCGAAATTGTGCCGATGGCAGATAAATGGAAAGGCGGAAAGTTGATTTTAGAACCTGGCGACACCAATTTGACAAGCAAAGAAATCCCAATTGATGGCTTTTTTCATAAAATTGTCATGGTTAGAGATCGCATTCGCGTGATGGAACAAAAAATAAATGCAAGCAATTTGGATGATCAAGAAAAAGTAGATTTACAACAATATATTACACGAATCTATGGAAGTCTCACCACTTTTAATGTGTTGTTTAAGAATAAGTCACAGTACTTTGTAGGGGCGAAGTCGAAATAGTTTATGAGTTTATGAGTTGAGAGTTATCAGTTGTGAGTGAAATTACTTTATAATTTAACTTTTGGTAACGAATGTGTATCTGTAATTCCTTTAAATAGCTACGCTTTTTATAAATCTCGATTGTATTTAAGTAAAAATTTTCGGATTTTAATTTGAAATATAAAATGCTACTTTATCTTTACCGTAGTCTATACGAATCAACATTAAAACTATGAACATAAAATTACCAATCTACTTTTTTTTACTGCTATCCTCCATAAGTCTTGCGAATAAACCAACCAATCTTTCTCCAAAGAAAACACTAACAAAAATGGTGTATATGCCAGTTCTTACTATAGGTAATGTAACTGTTAGCGAAGATCAAGGCTCGGCATCTGTTCCTATTCAATTAGATGTGATTGATACAGTTGATACTGTCATAAGTATTACAACAATGGATGGTACAGCAACTGATCCACAGGATTTTACTACTGTAGTAAATACGGTAACAATTCCAGCAGGACAATTAAGTATAAGTCTATCAATTCCTATAACAGATGATGGTATTGGTGAACCAGATGAAAACTTTTTTTTAAATGGAACCGTAACTAGTGGAAACACTGCCAATACCAACGCATCAGGAACGATAACCATTGGAGCAAATAATTATCCTACATTTAGTGTTTCAGATGTAACTATACAAGAAAATGAAGGAATGGCATCAATACAAGTTTCATTATCTAATCCTAGTAGTGAAGATACCATTTTTGAAATAATGACTGTAAATGGTTCTGCTGTAAGTCCAGTGGACTACACACCTGTTAACGAAACAGGAATCGTATTAGTTGCGGGACTCACAAGTTTTACCTATTCAATTCCGATTGTATCAGATACTGCTGTTGAAGTTACAGAAGAATTTAGTGTAAATGTAATTGCAACCAGCGGAAACACCTCTAATTATTTTGATGCTGGAACTATTATCATTATTGATGATGATATTTCTACAATGTCCATAGGTGATGTTACGGTCTCTGAAAATGCAGGAAGTGCAATAGTACCTGTATCTATAGATAATACAAACCCTGTAGAAACAACAATACAAATCACAACTGTAGATAATTCAGCAACGGATCCAGATGATTACACTTCAACAACAGTAACCGCTACAATTCCTGCCTTTCAAAGTTTGGTAAATGTTTCGATACCTATTAGTGATGATAATTTATCTGAGCCAACAGAAGATTTTACTGTAAATGGTATAGTCACAAGTGGAAACACTTCAAATATCAGCGATTCAGGAACTATAACTATCACAGATGATGATCCAATTACACTAATTATTAATGACATTTCTATTTCAGAAGACGCAGGAAGCATTATTATTCCAATTACCATTGATGGTTTAACTATTTTTGATGTAGTAATTAATATCACAACTACTGACAATACGGCCATCAATCCAAATGATTATTCGTCAGTAATGACTACAGTAACAATTCCCGGGCTTCAAACTTCTACAACTGTCACAATTCCGATAACGGATGATGATATTTTTGAAGTTCCAGAAACGTTTACAATACAAGGTATGGTTACATCTGGAAATACAGTAAATAGTACTGATACAGCAAATGTAACAATCATTGACGACGGAAGTTGTGGTAGTGGCACAGTTGGTGCTCCTTGTGATGATGGTAATCCTGCAACACTATCCGATTTTATAGATGCCAACTGTAATTGTATTGGTGTACTTGAAGAAGATATAGATGGTGATGGAATTTCCAACGGACAAGAAACGCTACTAGGAACAGATTACAACAATGCTTGTGATCCTGTACAAAATATTGGTTATACTGGATATGATGCTGATAATTCAGTTTGGCAAGCTGCTAATTGTGATAATGATGATGTAAACAATGCGTTGGAAATTATATTAGGTTCAGATCCGTATGATACCAATTTCAACACCATACAAGGAAACATAGCGTATGATGTAAACGCTGATGGATGTAATGGAATTGATGATATTGTATTTCCTTTTACAAGTGTAATTATTGATAACGGATCAAGTACAACGACTATATTTACCAATACTGCAGGCGACTATTCATACATTGCTACTGCTGGAAATTACACTATAACACCAAACTTAGAAAATTCAACATTCTTCAATGTAAGTCCAGCGAATGCTACTGCCAATTTTCCAAGCACAAACAATAGTGTGGTTGATCAGGATTTTTGTATAACAAATAGTGGTACAAATCCTGATGTCGAAATAACAATAGCGCCTATTGAATTTGCACGTCCCGGATTTGACGCTGTATATTGGATAAACTATAAAAACAAAGGAAATCAAACGGTTTCAGGCGATATAAGTTTCACGTATGATGATACAATTTCAAACTTTGTAAGTAGTACAGAAATGCCAAGTTCACAAACATCGGGAGTAATCAATTGGACATATACAAACTTAGTTCCTTTTGAAAATAGAGACTTCTATATCGTATTAAATGTGAATCCGCCAACGGCAACACCGCCTGTAAACAATGGAGATCAACTATCTTATACTGCAACGATAAATCCTATTATGGGCGATATTTTTCCAGAAGATAACCAATTTGAGCTTGAACAAACTGTTGTTGGTTCGTACGATCCAAATGATATTACTTGTTTAGAAGGAAATACTGCAAATCCTGACGAAATCGGAAAATATTTGCATTACGTCATCAACTTTGAAAACACAGGAACATTCTTTGCTGAAAACATTGTTGTAGAAATGGTCATTGATCCAGCAGAATTTGACATCAACACACTACAATTATTAAGTAGTTCTCATGATACAAGTGTAACGATCAATGGAACGATGGTTCGTTTCATCTTTCAAAATATCTTTCTGCCAGTGGATGGACACGGAAATCTTCTCATAAAAATGAAAACACAAAATACATTGGTTGAAAATGATGTGGTAAGCAATCAGGCAAGTATCTTTTTTGATTACAATTTCCCAATCATCACAAACATTGCAGATACCACATTTGCAATATTAAGTACTCCAACATTTGAAATAGATAGTAGCATCACAATATATCCAAATCCAACAAAAAATAATATATACATTACAGCAAACAATAACATCAAAAGTATTTCATTGTATGATATTCAAGGACGTATATTGGTAAGTGAAAAACATAATCATAAAGAAGTAAACTTAAATATCTCTAATCAAGCTTCAGGAATTTATTTCATTAAAATAAATACGGAAAAAGGCGTGAATACTGAGAAAATTATAAAAATGTAATATTTTTTAAAAGCAAAAATTAAGTAAGAATTCCAAAAGGCTAGCAAATTGTTAGCCTTTTTTTGATTTTCAGATATCTACGTCAAATTGAACCATCTGCTGAACTTGATTCACTATGGATGCGGCTTTATACTCATAGCATAACGAGAGAAAAACATTCGTGATTTTTTGAAATGTGTTACATTGAGCTGAGTCGAAATGAAATGAAGAAAATTGTATCGAGAAGTATGCTCTCTAACAATCCAAGCAAGTCCAACAATCTAAAAGGCCTAAATCAACCTCCGAATCGCTTCCCGTTCACTCAATTCTTTAAGTTTGACAGATTTTACAAAGTTTAAAACAGCTTCTGGCTGTACCTTTCCATATTCGCGTAATGCCCAACCAATAGCTTTCTGAATGAAAAACTCTTCCGAATCTTTATGAAGTATACATTGCTTGAATAATTCTGCTTCGTCCGTTTCGTTCTTATAACTCAATTGATACAAAATTGCACTTCGATTCAACCAAATATTCTCACTTTCTGAATAAAAATCGAGCATTTTTCTTTTTTGATCAGGAAACTGTATTAAGTATTTCCCAAAGACGTGTTTTGCTAAAAAATCCACAGAATCCCACCAAGAATGTGTGGTAATCATACGTGTAATAAAACGTCCGTCTTTCAACTCATATTTCTTATTGGAAAACTTTTGATACAATTCCATCGCCGTATAATGATATTCACGCTGAGGTAAATTATACAATTCAGTCACAACTGCACGAATATTTTCTTGTAAAAATAATGTATAATCGGGTAGGAGTTCTTTGGTCAATTGCTTCCGTATTGGCGCTTTAATCCCATGAAAACGAAACAAATTACGCATATAAACTTCCATTTGCTGTTGGTTGTCAACATTGACGTTTGCTTCAAAAGCTTCTTGTAATTTGGTAACGAATTCCATGATAAAAATAGTATTGAGATATTAGTATTTAACGTGAGTTCGATATAAGAGAATTGCTTAATCTCGATACAAAATTCTTCCAGAATTTCACTCGATTTGACGTAATTCTAATTCAAAAAACGTCAATTCGAGTATTTTTTGATAAAAAAATGTATCGAGAATAGTTTTTTAAATCACTAAAAGCTTATCTCGAACTCACGTTATTTAGTATTGAGACTAAAACACTGTTACATTCAAAATTTCCAAGACCCAAGCCTCAAAAGCAAAAGGCTAGAAGCTAATTTTGTCTAACAGTCTAACAGTCTAACAGTCTAACAGTCTAACAATCCAAAAGCTAAAGGCAAAAGGCTAGAGGCAAAGAGCTAAAACCCAACCGCTTTATCATCACCACGAGGATCCGCGCCACCTTCTAATTTTCCATTAGGCAAGATCAAAATTCCTTCTACTTTGCCAATAATCGGCGTTCTTTCGGTATTGATGGTGTATCCAAGATTCTCTAATTTCTTTTGTAATTTTTCATCAAATTGATTAGGTTCCATTCGTATTTCGTCGGGTAACCATTGATGATGAAATCGTGGTTGATTGATGGCTTCTTGCATCCCCATTTTATATTCGTGTACATTCAAAATAGTTTGTAAAACTGAGGTAATAATCGTCGATCCGCCCGGCGTTCCAACCACCATATACAATTTGCCATTTTTCTCCACAATAGTAGGTGTCATAGAGCTTAACATGCGTTTTTCGGGCGCAATACTATTCGCTTCAGCGCCAATCAAACCATAACTATTGGCAACACCGGGCTTGGAACTAAAATCGTCCATTTCGTTATTCAAAAAGAAACCTAGTTCCTCACAATACAATTTTGAACCATACGCGCCATTAATTGTGGTGGTGACGGAAACCGCGTTTCCAAATGGATCTACAATAGAATAATGCGTAGTTTCATCACTTTCCACAATTTCGATGTTTCCGTGTGATACTTCGGAGGAAGGCGTTGCTTTCTCAAAAGAAAACGAAGACATTCGTTCCTTGATATAATTTTCATTCAATAAGGTTTCTGTTGGAATCTTCACAAAATCTGGATCACCCAAAAAGAAACTTCGATCTGCGTATGCTCTACGTTCTGCTTCTGTAATTAATTGAATAGCTTTTACGGTATTATGTCCAAATTTGTCCAATTCGTAGGGTTCAATCGCTTTCATAATTTCTGCCAAGCAAATTCCTCCACTTGATGGAGGCGACATGGAAATCACGCGTAAATCGTCATACGTAAAGGTAATCGGTATACGCCATTTCACATCGTACTTTGCCAAATCTTCTAAGGTCATAATTCCTCCCGATTTTTGCATAAAATCGACTAAAATCTGAGCAGTTTCGCCTTTGTAAAATTCATCACGACCATTTAATTGAATGCGTTCTAATGTTTTTGCCAATTGAATTCGTTTGATCGTGTCGTTTGCTTTCCACGCTTTCGCGAGAAAGAAATTAGAATCATTCACCTTTAAAAAATCAGCGCGATATTTTTCTAAGCGTTCCTGTTGCTTTTCGGTAACAATAACTCCTCTTTTAGCTAAAGCAATCACAGGAGTTAAAATTTCGGACATTGGCAATTTTCCAAATTTTTCATGCGAAGCAAAAATTCCCGCGATATTTCCAGGAATCCCAACGGCCATCGCGCCAAGCGTGCTTTTATCAGGAATTACTTCACCCGTGATGGAATCCAAATACATCTTTTTGGTAGCAGCCAACGGTGCTTTTTCTCTATAATCCAACGAACCAATAGTGCCATCTTCCAAACGGTAT
>CAYGPQ010000121.1:0-11341 GCA_964351775.1 uncultured Kordia sp.
ATATACGCTAAAATTAACCCAAAAATAATAAAAATAAACTTATAATGATAAAATAGTATCAATATTGGATAATATCTATAATTTCCAATAGTTGAATACAATGTATTTTTACCACATCAAAAAAGCGATCAAATGGAAATCAATTGGAAAGGCGTCATGCCAGCAGTCACGACTAAATTTACAGCTAACGACACGTTAGATTTGGAAATGTTTACAGTAAACATAAAGGCACAAGTAGCCGCAGGCGTTCACGGAATCATTCTCGGTGGAACTTTAGGCGAAGCAAGTACGTTAACAACTGACGAAAAGCGAACCTTAGTTCGTGAAACAGTGAAAATTGTAAATGGGAAAATTCCTGTCATTATAAATGTTGCTGAACAATCGACGGTTGCTGCAAAACTAGCTGCAAAACACGCCAAAGAAGACGGCGCAAGTGGTTTAATGATGTTGCCACCAATGCGTTATAAAGCGGATAGCAGAGAAACGATCACGTATTTTAAAGCTGTTGCAAATAGTACCGATTTGCCAATAATGATTTACAACAATCCAGTAGATTACGGAATTGAAGTGACGTTGGATATGTTTGATGAACTACTCAATGAGTGTCCAAACATTCAAGCTGTGAAAGAATCTACACGCGATATTTCAAACATTACGCGCATCAAAAATCGTTTTGGCGATCGTTTGGCGATTCTTAGTGGTGTTGATACATTGGCGTTAGAAAGTATACTCATGGGCGCTGATGGTTGGGTTGCTGGCTTGGTATGTGCATTTCCAGCAGAAACCGTGGCAATTTATGCTTTAGCGAAATCCGGAAAAACGCAAGAAGCCATCGAAATTTACCGATGGTTTTTGCCACTATTAGAATTGGACATCAACACAAAGTTGGTTCAAAATATAAAATTAGCCGAAGTTGCCACTGGAATCGGAACAGAAAACGTCCGCGAACCACGATTGCCATTAATCGGAACGGAACGTGAACGAGTGTTATCGATCATCGAAAATGGTATGAAAACACGTCCTAATTTGCCAGATTACAAACAATTACTGTAAGTTTAATATATGTTCTCTAGGAAATCAAAAAAGCGATTCTCGATACAATTTTTATCAATCTTGATAGCTCTCGAAAATGATAAAAAATCACTCGAATTGACATTTTTTTGTACTATTTTGTCAGTTCGAGCGCAGTTGAGAACAATAAGAACAATAAGTTAATATAGAATCAAACATGATCACAGGAAAAAACTATATAGGAAACTCGCTTTCCGCGCAAGGAAACACAACGTATAAAACCTTCAATCCGCAAACAAATACGGAAAACGAAACTAGTTTTACAGAAGCAACTTCGGAAGAAATTGATACAGCTGTAGAGGTAGCTTCAGAAGCTTTTAAGAGCTACAATAAAATTTCTGGAAAAGAAAAAGCGGTATTTTTAAATGCAATTGCTGACGAAATTTTAGCATTAGACGACGCATTAGTCAAAACCTATATGTCAGAAACAGGTTTGCCCGAAGGAAGAGCCAAAGGCGAGCGCGGACGTACGATAGGACAATTACGAACGTTTGCCAACTTATTAGAAGAAGGTTCGTGGGTAGAAGCCCGCATAGATCCGGCGCAACCTGATCGCACGCCAAATCCGAGAGTAGACTTACGAAAAATGTTAGTTCCTATTGGTCCAGTGGTGGTTTTTGGTGCGAGTAATTTTCCATTGGCGTATTCTACGGCAGGCGGCGATACTGCTTCGGCGTTGGCTGCTGGTTGTCCTGTCATTGTAAAATCGCATCCAATGCACGCAGGAACTGGCGAATTGGTCGCTTTAGCAATCATCAAAGCTGCACAAAAAACAGGCATGCCAAATGGTGTATTTTCAAACCTAAATAGTAGCGGAATTGAAGTCGGACAACAATTAGTAAAACATCCAAGTGTAAAAGCGGTTGGTTTTACAGGAAGTATTCGTGGTGGACGCGCACTATTAGATTTAGCTGCAAAACGAAAAGAACCTATTCCGGTATTTGCAGAAATGGGAAGCATCAATCCAGTAGTGATATTACCAAAAGCATTGGACGAAAAAGCAGCAAAATGGGCAAAAACTTATGCAAGTTCTATCACGTTAGGAACAGGTCAATTTTGCACCAATCCAGGGTTGATTTTAGGAATTAAAAGTGATTCTTTAACGAAATTTATAAAAGTATTATCGGAAGAAATTGTAACCATTTCGCCGCAATGTATGTTGCATCCAAACATTCATACAGCATTCACAAATAATAAAGCAAAAGCGCGAGCGCAAGAACATGTTCAAACGGTTGCCAATATTGATTCCGCTGTCGCTGAAAACTACGCACAACAAGCTGTTGCTACGGTTGATGGAAAAACATTCTTAGAAAATTCAGATTTACATGAAGAAGTTTTCGGGCCATTTTCGTTGGTAGTTCAATGTGAAAATGCGTCTCAGTTAGAAGAAATTATCGCGAATTTAGAAGGGCAATTGACAGGAACCATTATTTCTGAACAGAATGACGCACAACAATATTCAGCAATTGTAAACGCATTAGCGGAACGTGTTGGAAGAATCATTTTTAATGGTGTGCCAACAGGCGTGGAAGTTGTGCCAGCAATGCAACATGGCGGACCGTATCCTGCGTCGACAGATAGCAGATTTACGGCAGTTGGTCGTGATTCTATCAAACGTTGGGTGCGCCCATTTAGCTATCAAGATTGGCCAGATAATTTGTTACCAGATGAATTGAAGAATGAAAATCCACTTAACATTTTACGTTTGGTAAATGATCAAGAAACGAAAGAAACACTATAAATACTTCTTGAGTCAATGATAAATTGGATGAAATTTTTGAATACTTATATTGTTAATTGGTGATAATTTTGCTAAAAGCTAAAAGCTAAAAGCTAAAAAATGTTATGAAAAAGACTTTTTTTTGTATTGATGCACATACTTGTGGAAATCCTGTGCGAGTTGTCGCTGGTGGCGGACCCAATTTGGAAGGTGCAACCATGAGTGAAAAACGGCAGCATTTTTTGAAAGAATTCGATTGGATTCGCAAAGGACTCATGTTCGAACCGCGCGGTCACGATATGATGAGCGGCAGTATTTTATTTCCACCAAGCAATCCTGAAAATGATTTCGGAATTTTGTTTATAGAAACCTCTGGTTGCTTGCCAATGTGCGGACACGGAACCATCGGAACGATTACGATAGCGATTGAAGAAGGATTGATTACACCAAAAATAGCTGGAAAAATTAAAATGGAAGCACCCGCTGGTTTGGTTGAAATTGAATACCAGCAAACTGGAAAAAAAGTAGATTGGGTTCGCTTGACAAATGTAAAAAGTTACCTCGCTGCGGAAAATTTAACTGTAGATTGTCCAGAATTGGGAACACTTACGTTTGATGTCGCTTATGGTGGAAATTATTATGCAATTGTAGATCCGCAAGCCAATTTTTCAGGTATTCACGATTTCACGGCGAGTAAAATTATACAATATTCACAAGTGGTGAGAGATCGCATTAATGCGAAATATCCAAATATGTTTGTTCATCCAGAAGATACAACCATTCGGGATGTTTCACACATGCTTTGGACTGGAAATCAATTAGATCCCACTTCTTCGGGAAGAAACGCCGTTTTTTATGGTGATAAAGCCATTGATAGAAGTCCGTGTGGCACAGGAACTTCTGCGCGATTGGCACAATTGTATGCGAAAGGTCAACTTAAAATAGGTGAGGAGTTCATTCACGAAAGTTATATTGGATCAAAATTTATAGGCCGTGTAGAAGAAGAAACTATGTTAGACGAAAAAAAAGCCATCATACCAAGTATTCAAGGTTGGGCAAAAGTATATGGTTATAACACGATTATTATTGATGAAGAAGATGATCCGTATGCGCACGGTTTTCAGGTGATTTGAAAGTAGTATTAAGTATTAAGTAGTGAGTATTGAGATGTTAGTATTGAGTTTTTGAATCATTTAATCTTTTAATTATATACATTAACATTGAAAAAAGAAGTCGTTATTATCGGTGGTGGCATTATTGGGCTTTGTTGCGCGTATTATTTGCAGCAAGATGGTCACCAAGTCATCATTGTAGATAAAAGTGATATTTCTGGCGGCGCGTCGTTTGTAAATGCTGGTTATATTACGCCAAGTCATTTTATTCCGTTAGCTGCACCCGGTATGATTACCAAAGGTTTGAAATGGATGCTGAATTCGTCGAGTCCTTTTTATGTAAAACCACGATTAGACGCAGACTTTTTGAAATGGTCTTGGTTGTTTAAAAAATCTGCCACAGCGAAGCATGTAGAACAATCCATTTCTAGGATTAAAGATATTAATTTGTTGAGTCGTGATTTATTTGTGGATATAAAAAATTCCAAAGATTTCGATTTTCATTTGGAACGAAAAGGCTTGTTGATGTGTTATCAAACCGAAAAAGCTGGTTCAGCAGAATGGAATGTTGGCAAACGCGGCATTGAAGAAGGTTTGAATGTGCAACATTTGACGAAAGAGGAAGTCAAAAAGCTAGAACCAAACGTTGATTTTAATATCAAAGGAGCCGTCTATTTTGAATCGGACGCGCATACCACACCGAATGATTTTATGCCAAAAATGATCGCTTTTTTAAAGTCAAGAGGTGTTCAATTTTACACCAACGAAACTATTACGGATATAGAAATATCAAATGATAAAATTTTTTCATTACAAACTTCAAAACGAACGCTAAAAGCAGATGAATTTGTGCTTTCGGCAGGTTCATGGAGTGCTGTTTTAGCAAAAAAACTAGACATCAATATTCCGCTGCAAGCGGGAAAAGGATATAGTATAAATGTCACTTCAACCACAGGAATTTCAATGCCAGCTATTTTGGTAGAAGCAAAGGTTGCTGTGACACCAATGCAAGGTTTTACACGCTTCGCAGGAACGATGGAAATAGGCGGAATTAATCATGAAATCAATCTAAAACGAGTCAAAGCGATTGCAAATGCCGCAGAACGTTTTTATAACGGATTAGAAATTCCGAAAAGTGCTATTGAGAATGCTTCTTGCGGATTGCGTCCGTGTTCGCCAGATGGTTTGCCATATATTGGCCCCACCAAAAACTACAAGAATCTTACCATTGCTACTGGTCACGCCATGATGGGTTGGAGTTTGGGTCCGGCTACTGGAAAGTTGGTGAGTGAGTTGATTTCTGAGCGAAAAACTTCGATGAAATTGGATGGTTTTGAAGTGGAACGGTTTGGATAGTATGATTTCTTAGATTGAAAAACCCATATGCATCAATCTACAATCCACTCTTCAATCAAGGCTATTTTAGAAGGCGGAACAAAAAATACATCTCTAATACCATTATCAGTATCTCTAACTAATGAATCTACTAATTTTAAGCCTTTTTCTGTGTGGGCGTAAAATGTATATTCATGTGCTTGCATGATCGTTTCTAGTTCTTTTTCAATCCTATTAAATAGCAATTCGCAAATAATGATAGGTTTGTATTGCTCAATAACCTCATGTGCACCTTTTAAGATGTAAGCTTCAGCGCCTTCAGTATCTATTTTCATTAAATCTAAAGTATTGATCTTTTTAGCTGAAAAATACGCATCAAGTGTCGTTGCTTTAACGCTGGTTTTTTGAGATAATTTATAGGTTTTTGTACCAATATTATGCTCTCCAGATAAGTTATAGATGGAAGGATATTTTTTATTGCGAATTTCGTAAAAGTCAATTTCTCCTGAAGTATCCATTAACGCGGATGATTCCACAAATATTCTGTTTGATAAGTTGTTTAGTTTTACATTTTCGGACAAATAAAAATTTGCTCCTGTTGATGGTTCAAATGCATACGTTATTAATTCAGGATTTACTTTACTTCCTAAAATTGAGTAATATCCGATGTTTGATCCGATATCAATGAAAATATTCATTTTTTTGATCAAACCAATAAATATGGGAGAATATTCAAAATTTAAAGCGCCTTTCCAGAAAATTTCTCTGGATATATAACTCGTTTGATTTGTTTTTAGAATAAAAGAACCATGATCTTTATCAATAGAAACATTCATTTTTCCTGAAGGATGAACTTTAATTTTTGAAGGTAAAAGCGGCGCTAAGAAATAATTAATATTTCTAATAATTTTATTAATTGTTGATTGGTATATAATAGCGTATAAAAAATTCATAGGACATCATGTATGCGGCAAATGTAATTAATTAAGTTTTGAACGTAAAAATATGCTGTGTATTAAAAAGTACTAAATTTATTCCATAAACTTCGCAAAACAAAAAAGTAAAACGACTTCTGTAGAATAAATAAAAAGATTATTATTGCAAACAATCACTACAACTAAATTTTTATCCCAAAAATGGTATTCCTAAAGAAAATATTGAGGAACTATAAGTTTACAGCACGACTATTAGAAGTCTATTTTTTTTCTAAAAAATACTTACAACCAAAAGGATGGTTTTTAAGTAGATTTTTATCGTCGCCTGTTGATGAAAATAGCGAGCCATTACCTTGGTTTACGTATGCTTCCATTCATTTTATTAGTCAAAAACTGAAACCATCTTTTACTGTTTTTGAATTTGGAAGTGGAAATTCCACACGTTGGTTTGCTTCCAAAGTACAGCGTGTTTTTTCTGTGGAACACGATGCAGCATTCTACCAACAAAAAATAAAAGAACTGAATTTATTTGATAACATCCATTGTGAATTAATTCCTTTAGGAGCAGGTTATAGCGATAAGATACTAGATTTTGATAATGAGTTTGACATTATTGTCATTGACGGCAGAGAACGCGTTGCATGTGCAAAAAAGTGCCTCAAAGCGCTAAAAGATACCGGAATCATTATTTGGGATAATTCAGACAGAGATGAATACGCAGAAGGATACGATCATTTTACAAAAAATGGTTTCCGAAAAATTGATTTTAGAGGAGTTGGCCCTATCAGCCATAGTGAGTGGCAAACATCCATATTTTATAGAACAAATAATTGTTTTGATATTTAGGTGAAATATTACTTTCCAATACAAAAGTTCGCAAAGATATTTCCTAGTAAATCATCACTGGTGATTTCTCCTGTGATTTCTCCGAAATGATATAAGGCTTGGCGAATGTCAATTGCCATTAAATCACCTGATAAGCCAGATTCTAATCCGAAATGGACCTTGTCAATTTCTTCCAATGCTTTTAGCAGTGCATCGTAATGACGTGTGTTAGTGATGATGGTTTCGTTGTTGCGCAATGCACCAGTATTTACAAAAGAAACAAGCTTTGTTTTTAATTCGTTTACACCTACATTTTCTTTGGCAGAGAGCAAGTGAATGTTTTCAATTTCAGCTTGCAATTCCTCAATTTGAGTCGTTTGAAGTGTATCAATTTTATTAGCGACAATGACTAATGGTTTTAAAGGATATTTGTTTTGAATTTTTCCGATTTCAGTTTTTAGTAAAGCTAAACTATCAGCCGTTAATTGTGAACTGTCTATTAGATAGACCACAACTTGTGCTTGCTCAATTTTTTCGAATGTTTTCTGAATTCCGATACTTTCAATTTCATCTTTGGTTTCTCTAATTCCAGCGGTATCAATGAATCGGAACGAAATTCCTTCAATGATTAATTCGTCTTCTATGGTATCACGCGTAGTTCCAGCAATGGAAGAAACAATGGCGCGTTCTTCGTTTAATAGTGCATTTAGTAAGGTAGATTTTCCAACATTCGGTTCCCCAACAATCGCGACAGGAATTCCGTTTTTGATGACGTTTCCAACCGCAAAAGAATCAATCAAACGTTTTAAAACAAATTGAATCCGTTTGACTAAGGTTTTAAATTGTGAACGATCGGCAAATTCGACATCTTCTTCTGCAAAATCGAGTTCTAATTCTATTAACGACGCAAAGTTTAGTAATTCTTCACGCAAGTTTTTGATTTCATTGCTAAATCCACCACGCATTTGCTGCATTGCCAATTGGTGCGAAGCTTCTGAATCACTCGCAATTAAATCTGCTACAGCTTCTGCTTGAGATAAATCGAGTTTTCCGTTTAAGAATGAACGCAAAGTAAATTCTCCCGCATTTGCGTTTCTACAGCCACTTCTCAATAGTAATTGAATGATTTGTTGTTGAATGTACACAGAGCCGTGACATGAAATCTCAATCGTGTTTTCGCCAGTGTAGGAGTG
This sequence comes from uncultured Kordia sp., assembly GCA_964351775.1. GTDB lineage: Bacteria > Bacteroidota > Bacteroidia > Flavobacteriales > Flavobacteriaceae > Kordia. The sequence goes on from CAYGPQ010000121.1 coordinate 8,192, forward strand.
AGGTCCTTTAAACAAAGACACTAAAACCTCATCCAAATAGCGTTCTCCATCAATAATATGTCCTAAATGAATGGTGTGCGACTTTAGTTTGGTCAATTTTTTATTACGAATCGACTTAAAAAGTGGCTCACATATCGTAATCGCTTCTTTTCCTGAAACTCGGATTACTGAGATTGCTCCGGCGCCAGAAGGAGTTGCCAATGCTACAATAGTATCATTTGGAATCATATCAACTAATTTGTGCAAAAGTAGGAAATATGTTTGATTTGATAGGTGTTTGGTTGCTTCGCTTTTTGGTTTTGATTGTTGTGTTGCTTCGCTTCGGAAAGTTCAGTGTGAATACTTTTGTTTTTCTTTTGCAAAGCCCAAGAACCTTTTTCTATTTTATTTCCGTGAAAAATCAAAAATAATTGAGTTTTTGAGTACATTACGCTTTCATTTTTTTTTCAAACAGAACCAACTATTGAATACAACATTAAATAACAGGAAAAAATGGTATGAACACATTCCTCATGCTGTAGTTATCGTATTCCTAATCATAGTTTTTGTAACACTGCTTACGTATATCATTCCTGCTGGCGAGTTTAAACGTGTGTTAATTGAAGGTCGCAATCGGGTAATTCCAAATTCATACACAACCATTCCAAGTACACCAATAGGTTTTTTAGACATGTTTAAAGCCATTCCTTTAGGTTTTAAAGCTGCCATTGAAGTAATGTTTGTCGTTTTTGCTGGCGGAATTATGTTTGGAATTATGGAACGTACGAAAGCAATTGAAAATGCAGTTGGAACATTTGTAAAAATATTGGGACAAGAAAAGAAATATCTTGCCGTAGTCATTATGACCTTTATTTATGGTGCGCTTGGTGTTTTTGTTGGATACGAACACAACATCGCTATGGTTCCTATTGCGGCTGTTGTTGCATTGGCACTTGGTGGCGATTTAATATTAGCCGCTGGAATTTCGGTTGGCGCCATCACTATTGGGTTTGGACTATCACCCATAAATCCGTATACGGTTGGTGTGGGACATAAAATTGCAGAATTGCCTTTATTTTCGGGTGCTTTATTAAGAAGTATCTTATGTATCAGCTCACTTAGTTTTTTAGCCTTTTACAATGTGAGATACTTAAAAAAAATTACGAAGAACCCAGAAAAAAGCCTTGGAAAAGGGTTGAACATCGATGGTATTTCACTTTCAAAACCTATTAAAGAATATACAATATCAATTAATAATTGGCTGGTAATTTTTGTATTTATAATTGGTTTATCAGCAATCTTATACGGTGTTTTTAATCTGAAATGGTATCTCAATGAAATCTCTGCTATATTTTTAATGGTAGCCATTGCTTCAGGAATTATAGGAAGAATGAATGCTGATACGTTTAGTGAAACCTTATTAAAATCGGTAGCGTATGTAGCACCCGGCGCTTTTATGGTAGGTTTTGCAACAACAATAAAAGTATTATTAGAAATGGGACATATTAGCGATACGATTTCATTTCATCTATCAGAATTATTAAAAGATTTGCCATTATATGTGTCTGCTGTGGGCATGGCAATTTCACAAAGTATCATTAACTTTTTTATTCCTTCTGGAAGTGGACAAGCATTGGCAACCTTACCAGTGATGATTCCGTCAGGAGAAGTGATCGGACTAACACGTCAAACAACTATTTTAGCATTTCAAATCGGAGATGGAGTTTCTAATTTAATCAACCCAACACTTGGCGGATTAATCGCCATGCTTAGCATGTGTCGTGTATCTATAGATCGTTGGTTTCGATTTATATTTCCAGTGGCAATAATGATATTTATTTTTTCAGCAATCACACTCGTAATAGCAGTATTAACAGGCTATAATTAACTATGAACGCAACTACTATATTAAGCAACTTGGTAAGTTTTCCTGTATTAGGAGGCGAAAGTAACCTGACTATTATTCATTGGATAAAAGAATATATAGAATCTCATGGAATACCAACAACACTTGTTCCAAATGAGGAAAATACAAAAGCTTCGCTACACTGTAGAATTGGGCCTGCTGTTGATGGCGGAACAATCCTTTCTGGTCATACAGATGTGGTGCCAGTAAAAGGACAAATTTGGGAAACCGATCCTTTTACATTAACTGAGAAGAATGGCAAACTTTTCGCACGCGGAAGTTGTGATATGAAAGGTTTTGTGGCGTGTTGTTTAGCAGTTTTACCAGCTATGATTAAGGCTGACTTAAAAAAACCAATCTATTTTGCATTTAGTTATGATGAAGAAATAGGATGCTTAGCAGCACCAGCTTTAATAGCACATATTAAAATTACCTATAAGGAAACTCCAAAATATGCTATTATAGGTGAACCAAGTTTATTAGAACCTGTAATTGGTAAAAAAGGAGTTTGTTATGTAAAAACAGAAGTAAATGGTTCTGCAGGACATAGTAGTGGAATTCATAAAGAAATAAGTGCTATTCATGAAAGTACACGATTAATAATGTGGTTGGAAAATAAAATGAAAACAATTGCTGCTACTTCTTCTGATGATCGTTTCAATCCACCACATTCTACAATTCATGTTGGACAAATTCAAGGTGGTGTAGCTACCAATATTGTTGCTGATTATTGCTGCTTTGAATGGGATATTCGTGTGATTCCAAAAGATGATATTCACCAGCTATTTGAGGATTATTATGCGTTCTGTGCGGAAAGAGAAACCGAAGTTCGTAAAAAGTTTGCTCCATTTAAAATTACGAATACATTAGTGCATCCGCCTGTGCCAGCGTTAGATACCAAAGAAACGGATAGTATTGTTGCATTAGTGCAAAAGTTGACAGGCAATCATAGTTGGAAAACAGTTGCCTATGCTGCTGAAGCTGGACAATTTCATGAAGCTGGATACGAAAGTATTATTTGCGGTCCTGGTAGTATAGATCAAGCACATCGCGCTAATGAATTTGTAGCGCAAGAACAATTAGATCGCTGTGTTGTAATACTAGAAAAGTTGGTTGAAGAATTAAGTTAATCTGAGTTCGATATAAAATTCAATTGCGGCTTTCCTCTTTTTCGCAGTATAGTAGGGATTTTTCGTCAAAAATTTTTGACCCCTTGGAAAAAATTTAGAAAAATTCATGCGGCTTTAATTTTTCACAAAAAGAAA
>CAYGPQ010000122.1:0-6323 GCA_964351775.1 uncultured Kordia sp.
GAATTTGGAGAAATCGTTGCTAGATTTGAAATGACAATGATAGGACTTAATGAAGTAGCATCAGTTCCAAAAGGTAACGTAATCATCACCGTTTTTGCAGTTTCATCTATAGTTCCATTTACAGAATTGATACTGAAACTAGTTATTTCCTTTTCGCCACTTAAAGCGGTTCCTGTAGTTACAGTAGCTGTATATGTTACCGTACTCGTATCTTCTGCTGTAACTGTATATATTACAGGATTAGAAAAATCTAGAGCTACATCTGAATTTGGAGAAATCGTAGCAGCACTAGATATTGTAATCATTGGTGATACTGATGTAATGTCAGTTCCGCTTGGCAAAACCAGTGTAATTGTTTTGTCAGTTTCGTTTATTGAGGCATTCATACTATCAATACTAAAACTTATAATTGCTTTTTCGCTGCTCAATGTTAGTATTTCCACAGGTTCATTTTCACAAGAAGAAATCATAATCAGCATCAAGAGCGCATACATTTTGTTTTTCATAATTTTTATTTTTTATAAAACATATTAGATTTAGGCGTAAACCTAGACATAAAATGAAGCCTGTAAAAAGAGCACTACCCTCAATTCACGGAATTATAAGAAGCTTGTCATAAGAACAAAACCTACAATTCACGGAATTACAAGAAGTTTGCAAACGCAACCCATTGTCCCATTGTTTTTCATTTATGAAATTATTTCATGATTGCTTCGACTGTAGAAAGGCAAAATGTGTTAATTTTGCAGCTTATTGAATTTAATACAACGAAGGTTCGCAATAATAGAGCCTTTGTATAGATTCCCGTATTCACGGGAACGAGAAAAAATACTATGCAAGAAAAAAATACAGCTTGGTACGCGTCGTGGTTTGACACCTCTTATTATCACATTCTTTATAAAGATCGTGGATATGACGAAGCAGAAGCGTTTATGAAGCATTTGGTGGAGTTTTTAAATTTGCCCGAAAACGGAACTATTTTAGATTTGGCCTGTGGAAAAGGCAGACATTCTGTGTTTTTGAATTCGATGGGCTATGATGTTACCGGTGTGGATTTGTCGCCAAATAGTATTGAGTACGCGTCACAGTTTGCCAATGATACACTCCGTTTTGAAGTGCATGATATGTGCGAACCTTATCCAAAACAGTTTGATGCCGTATTAAATTTGTTTACGAGTTTTGGGTATTTTGAACACGAATCTGATAATTTACGCACGATAAAGTCGATAAAAACAGAACTTACTGAAAGTGGTTTTGCGGTGATTGACTTTTTGAATGCCGATTTTGTGGTGGAAAATTTGGTGGAACATGAAGTGAAAGAAGTAGATGGAATTGTTTTTCGATTGCATCGCTATGTGGAAAACGGGTTTATTTATAAAGATATTCGTTTTGAAGCAGACGGACACAATCATCACTATACCGAAAAAGTAAAGGCATTGACACTGAAAGATTTTGAATCGTATTTTAGTGCAGCTGCTATTGATTTATTAGCTATTTTTGGAGATTACAGTTTGGGAAAATTCAATAGAAAAACTTCTTGTCGACTTATTATGATTTTTAAATGATGTATTATTTACTTCCTATTTTATCAGTAGTACTTGGATTTGTGTTTGTGACTGTTTTTCAGCTTCGCGAAAAGAAACAAATGAAACTGCTATTGGCATTTAGTGGTGCTTTTTTGTTAGCCATTACCGTCTTTAATTTACTTCCTACGGTGTTTAGCGAGTACCAACCAAGTTATGGTATTTTTGTAATGGTTGGAATTCTGTTACAAATTTTCTTGGAGTTTTTCTCAAAAGGAGCCGAACACGGACACGTTCATATTCATAAAGATAGCCATGCTTTTCCGTGGTTGTTGTTTATAAGTTTGAGTATTCACGCCATTTTAGAAGGTTTTCCAATGCACCATCACGATCATTTGGTGTATGGAATTGTAGTACATAAAATTCCGATTGCTATTATTTTGACCACGTTTTTTTATGAATCGAAAATATCAAAGGTTTCTGTGTTGACGTTTTTGTTTTTGTTTGCATTAATGACACCTTTGGGAAGTTTTTTATCAGAACAATTGACGTTTTTAGAAGCGTATCAGCATGAAATATCAGCCTTAGTTATTGGAATCTTTTTACATATTTCCACCACAATTTTGTTTGAAAGTTCGGAAGGTCATAAGTTTAATTTAACAAAGTTATTGGTAATTATTTCGGCAGCGATTATTGCGTTTTTTATATAATAATAGATTCCAAATAGTACACTGAGCGGAGCCGAAGTGTAAAGCTCAGAATGAAAAAAAATTGTTTAACGTAGAGATTCCGCATCACACTTCGACTTCGCTCAGTGAACTTGCGGAATAAAAAAAATTGTTTTGTTTAATAGTAGATTCCGTGTCAGGCACGGAATGAAAAAAAATCCTTTTTTTTCATGTTTAGTAAAGCTGAATCACAGAAGTTACGAGAAGATTTTTGGATTTCGTTTGGAAAGTCATTTCCACGAAAGTGGATTTTGTACAATACAAAGATCAAAGATTTTTCGTTTAAGTTTTATTTCGATAAGAAAAAAGCAATGGTAATGCTTGATATTGAAGACCAAAATATTGAAAATCGCATTAAGTATTGGGATAAGATGATCTCGTTGAAAACTATACTACTCGATGATTTTCTTCCAGAAGCTATTTTTAATGAAGACTGCACTTTGGATAACGGAAAAGAGATTTCTAGAATCTATCTTGAAAAACAAAACGTTTCCATTCACAATAAAAACACTTGGCAAGAAACAATGGTTTTCCTAAATGAAACGATGCAACAGTTTGAAGCGTTTTATTTGGAGTATGAGGATTTTATTAAAGCGTGAGTCGCTTTGCTCCTGCTTTTGGGGCTTCGCTTTTATATGTTGGTATGTTGGTATGTTGGTATGTTGGTAAAATTAATTCATTTTCAATTCTTTGGCGTTAAGGTTGCAATATTGTTTTTTCCCAACTGTTATTATTTTTTGTAAATAATTCGCGAAAGTGTAACCGACTTTTTTTAAATTCCATAAGCTCAATTCGTTTTGGAATGATGTAAAATCCAGACCATTCTGTCGGTCGTTGTATTTCTATGTCAGTACTATTTGTTTTTTGTTGCTCAAATTTAGTGATCAATTCGGTTATATTTTCTATTTCAACACCTTGTTTACTTATTCGACTTACTATTTGTGATGCTTTGCTCCTAGCTTTAAAATATGTATCTGCAAGTGCATCTTCTATTTGAACCGCATCGCCTTGTACTCTAATTTGCCGTTCGGTTTCTGTCCACCAAAATGTTAATGATGCTTTTGGATTTGCCAATAATTCAATGCCTTTCTTTGAGTTTAAAGGTCCTGTAATGATAAATTTATTCTCTAAAATTTCTTTCAGTGAAACAAATCGAGAATTAGGATATCCATCCATTCCAATAGATGTTAAACAACAGGCAGAAGGAATTCGAACAGTACTTTTCTCCGTTTCTTCAGCATACCAGTTTTTAAATTTTTCTATAGGATTCATCTTGCGTGTCGTTACTATAAGTACATAAAGAATTTTGTTCCGTTCTTATAAACAAAGCCTAAGTGTCGTTTCGATTTGTTCACAATCTAAACTAAAGGTTTCCAAAGTTAAATCAAAATCATTAAGAAGATTTTATGGTTCTTAAAACTTATTGTTTAGTTCATTCTATTCCTACACATTTTAATATTTTTTAGTTAACTTGATTGCATATTCATCTTTAACTACCAAAAACTAAAACCATGGACAAAAAATCAGCTCCTCCAGTACTAACCTTCTTACGAAAAACAGATCAAAACGGTGGCGAACTAGAAATGCTAACCACTAGTCATGACAAAAAACATATTCTGAAACGAGAAATCGGACATACGCTAATTTCTAAAACCATAGGCCAAGGAGAAGAAGTTGTTGTTCTTGGTGCTGGTGTAGCTGGATTGTCTGTCGCCTATGAATTATTAATCCACACAAAATACAAGGTGACCATTTTAGAAGCCGAAAATAGAGTTGGCGGACGAAGCTTAACGGTTCGACCAGGTGATAGTTTTACAGAAAATCCTGAGAACAAACCTGCGGTAGCGTATACTCAAACTTGCAAATTTACGGTTGAGGATACAGAAAACTTACCGTATTTAAATTGTGGTCCTGGACGAATTCCTTCTGCGCATCGTGATGTACTTAATTATTGCAAGACACTTGGCGTGAAGTTGGAAATTTATGTAATGCAAAGTCGATCGAATGTAGTGTATGATGGTAAAATATTTGTAGATGAAGCGGGAAAACCTGAATCTATTGTGAATCGTAGATTGGCAAATGACCCAAGAGGCTATTTTTCTCAGTTTATGTATGCGCTGCCAGAATTATTAAAAACAATTAAAGAAAGTCCCGATCCTACAAAGTATAAAAGTTTCTTAAGTTTTGTACAACCATTAGAAGATGCATTGAATGATACGGAAGATGGCGAAGCTAAGTTTAAAAACTGGCTCAAGAAATTTGGCGATTTGAGCAAAGATGGAATGTTTGAAAAAACATCTCGATCTGGATATACCGAATTGCCAAGTAAAACAATGTTAGGTGAAGAAGAAAACATTATGCCAAAGCTTGATTTTACGAAAATGTTAGATTCTGAATTTTGGAAATTAAGTTTTTATCAACCAGATGATTTTTTATGGCAACAAACTTCATTTCAGCCCGTTGGCGGAATGGATATGATTGTAAAAACATTAGCCGATAAAGTAAAAAAATTAGGAGGAAACATTATTTTAAATGCACCAGTAAGCGAGATTGACAGACAAGGAGATCAATATGTTGTGACCTATAAAGATGGAAGGTCTAGTAAAACGCTAAAAGCACACAAATGCTTTAGTAATATGCCAATACCATTATTACAAGACAAGGTTACTAAGAATTTATTCCAACGTAAATCGTTTGCGAGAGCTTTGAATATTGTATTTGATCATAAAGAATTTTTACGCCCTACGGTGAAAGTCGGTTGGCAAAGTAAGCGTAAATATTGGCAAGATCCCGCAGATAAAAATACGGTTCCAATCTTTGGAGGAATCTCATGGACCAAGCATCCAATGGTGCAAATGTGGTATCCTTCAAATGATTATCATCAAAATTTGGGAGTTCTTACTGGTGCATATAACTTTTCAGATAATGCGATTGCTTGGGGAAATTTGGAACCTATTGATCGATTGGAAGAAGCAAGAGAAGGTGCTAAACAATTGCATGGTGGAGAATTTTCAAAACAACTTGATGATGGACTTACAATTGCTTGGCAAAATATCAAAACGCAACGCGGTGGTTGGGTCGATTGGACAAAAATTGACGACCAAACCAAAGATGCTAAACTGAGTTATCAAGATATTATTCATATCAGAAAGAAAACTATTTTAGCGGATGCAAAGCATGCAAAACATGAATCTGCAGAATGGGTATTTAATGAATTGCAAGAAGGAGATGATGGTTTTTATATTGTAGGCGATCAGCTGTCATCATTGCCAGGTTGGCAAGAAGGCGCTATTTCATCAGCGCTAGTCGCTTTTGGATTGTGTACAAAAATGACTGGATTCGAAGCACCAAAATTACGTCAAGTTCCGTTTACTGCACAATTGGTTGAAGGAAGATAATTTTATTAAAATGAGGCTTTCAAAATTGGAAGCTCATTTTAAAATTGATTGTAATTGTTAATTAGCGTGCGTTCAATATAAGAAATCATTACTATAAGCCCGAAATATAATAGAATCAACACTTTGTCACTTCGAGCGCAGTCGAGAAGCTAAAGAACACGACTGTTTTTTATTGAATCTCGACTGCGCTCGATTTGACAAAATTTCAACTTTTAAAGTTGTCGTTTTTTATGATTTTCTCAATAGAAATCACACTTTTTTAATGACATAGGTAACAATTCCCCAAATCAATAATTGTTTGTCTTTTGTCACTTTTATCGGTTTGTTTGACTTTTTCTTTACAAACATCTTTGTGAGAGTTTTTGCATTAAACAGAGTGAAAATGAAAAACTTGTGTCAATCTGTTATGAAGCTAAAGATTGCTTTACTTCTCGACTGCGCTCGAAGTGACATTGCTACATCATTTTCAAATTGTCAAATCTTCAAATTGATACATTGAAATATTGGTACATTTTAAATTACTATACTTTTTTTATCACATACGTCACAATTCCCCAAATCAATGATTGTTTGTCTTTTGTCACTTTTATCGGTTTGTTTGACTTTTTCTTTACAAACGTCTTTGTGAGAGTTTTTGCATTAAACAGAGTGAAAATGAAAAACTTGTGTCAATC
>CAYGPQ010000122.1:6423-10993 GCA_964351775.1 uncultured Kordia sp.
CATTTTAAATTACTATACTTTTTTTATCACATACGTCACAATTCCCCAAATCAATAATTGTTTGTCTTTTGTCACTTTTATAGGCTTATAGTTATCATTTTCTGGCATGAGATAGACACATTCTTTGGTGATTTTGAGTCGTTTTACCGTGAATTCTCCATCTACATAACACACGGCAATTTTTCCATCTTTTGGCGTGATGCTTTTATCAATCACTAGTAAATCGTCATTATCCAATCCTGCGCCAATCATAGATTCGCCACTAACACGTGCATAATAGGTTGTGCTCGGTTCTTTTACTAATTCTTCGTCTAAACTGATGCGTTTATTTTTATAATCGGCTGCTGGTGACGGAAATCCTGCGGAAATTCCTTCTTCCACAAATTCGAGTCGAATGTTTCCTTGCTTGACGTTTTGAATTGTGAGTATAGCATCGTTATTTTTCACTTTCTTTTTCATAATTAAATCGTACGACAGTTTAAGGTAATGATATCACTAAATTTTGTAGTGTATTCAGGAGATAAGTGTGCTTGCCGCATTTTCCAAGTTCGTTGTAAATCTTGATTTCCTAATTTTATTTTTCGCCCGCCGTATTTGTCATTTAATGTATCCATAGCTGCCATGAGTTGTAGGTGTTTTGGGTCTTCATTTTGAAATAAATCGAGTTGTAACGCATTTGTTTTTATCAATCCCATTAATATCACACCTGCTCGTTTGTATTTGATGCCAGGTTTGAAAATTTCATTGAATGCTTTTTGTGCAAATTGATTGATGGTTAAGGTTGAATTGGTAGTGTATGGTAGCGTGAGCACTCTACTCGCTCTGTATTGTGATTCGGTTCGTTTGTTTTGATCACTTTTTAGATACACCATTACCATGTTACATGAAGAATCTTGCATGCGTAATTTTTCGCTACAGCGAGAAGCAAAGGTTGCAATGCGTTCTTTTATATTTTCTTTGTCTGAAAATGTAAATTCGAAACTTCTCGTCGTCGCGATTGCTTTTTTGTTTTGCAATTCATCTTCTAATTGAATGGTGGGTTCACCTTCTAAATCTTTTTTGAGTCGTAAACCTACAATGGACATATTTCGTTTTACCCAATCATCTTGAAGTTTTGTAAATTCATACGCAGTGTGCGCCCCTTTTTCTTGCAATCGTTTCGTGTTCCCGCGACCAATACCCCAAATATCGTTGATTGGAAGCCATTTGAGTAATTTGATGCGCTTTGCTTCCGTATCAATTACATAGTATCCATTTGTTTTTTCGGGAAACTTCTTCGCAATATTATTTGCTGCTTTTGACAATGCTTTTGTAGGCGCAATACCAACACTGACAGGAATTCCAGTACATTGATAGATATAGTTTTTAATTGTGTTTCCAACTTTTTGATAATCGTCAGTCTTAGGCAATTTTAAAAAAGCTTCGTCAATACTATATACTTCTACATCGGGTGAAAAATTTTCGAGTAGTTTCATCACGCGTTCGCTCATATCGCCATATAAAGAATAGTTTGACGATCGAATTTGAATGTTTTTCTCTGTGATAATTTCTTTGTATTTAAAAAGCGGCGCGCCCATAGGAATTCCTAAGACTTTGGCTTCACTGCTTCTAGCAATCACGCAACCGTCATTGTTAGAGAGTATTACCAATGGCTTATGTAGAAGCTCAGGATCAAAAGCTCTTTCGCAAGACGCGAAAAAACTATTACAGTCAATTATTGCATACATATGTTGAGGGGAATTATATGTAAAACTAATCGCAATTTGATATTTTTAGTATGCTTATATAGAGTTATTCCTGTCTTTGCAGTAAAATACAAAACACCACATGTCGACTAGTTCTTTAATGCGGCATTTTATAATTTATTTGGTATAAAAAAAGCAACCCGAAGATTGCTTTTTTTAATGTGTATGTAAAGATGTATTATTTTGGATCTAAAATTAGTTCGATACGCTCTAAAGCATCTTGCAAATGTATTCTACTCATCTGATCGCTTGTGCGTCCAATTGCAGCTCTAACATTTCTTCTCAATGTATTCAATTCTGCTCTTACCACAGCACGTAGATCTGATTGACTTGTATTAAGAGGTGTAGATCTTCTTCCAAATCTTCCAGCTCCTGATAAATTTTTAGCAGTCATTAAATATGATAACCTGTCAATATGTGCTCTTTGTAAATTACGACGATACGCATCAATTGTTTTACCTGAAGGTAATTCTGACCAGATTCCGTTACGTACATCTTTCATCAAATCAAGAATTGAATACGCATCATTTCCATTCAACGTTTCATTTTCCATCACACGTGAAAGTCTACCCAAACTTAAAATTCTGTCTAGTGTCCGCACTTGTGATGCTCTAATTCTGTCTGTAACACCAAAAGATTTTGTTTTGTTAAAGATGTTTTCATCTAATAACCACTCTGGTGTTTTGAATAATTGTTCATTGATGAATGTCAATGCTCTTTTTTGATCGGCTTTTGCTACATGCGTATACACAGCTCCTTCTTGATCGTACGTTTTGTTATATTCATAAACGCCTCCAATATTAGAAGAAACATGTCCCATATAACGGTTGAACTGACTTAAAACTTGCCCGTACATAATGTCTAAGTCATCATAATTTTTACCATCTTCCGCGGTCCATTTGATGAGGTTAGGAACAATTCGTTGAAGATTTTTTATTCCATAATCACTTGCTTTCATTGCATCACTTCCTAAATCTTCCGTTTGAGAACTTGGATCTACAACATCACCTTGCTGCCTTCCAAATCGGTACATTGGATCTCCTGCTTTGTCTAGAATCCATTTATCTAATGTTTTCTTTTCGTCTTTTGCGGTTGCTACATTTAAAATTGGACGATATCCCCAACTAATTGCATACTTATCATAAGGACCAATATTTGGCATTAACGCAACACCTTCATCGCCTGGTTGTGCCACATAGTTAAAACGTGCATAATCCATAATTGATGGTGCTGTTCCATATTTTTTAGTGAACTCAGCATCTCTTAAATTCTCAACAGTATATGCAACGCTACTTCCCATATTATGAGGTAACCCTAGTGTATGTCCAACTTCATGAGCAGATACGAAACGAATTAAACGTCCCATTACTTCCGTTTTAAACTCTAACGTCTGTGCTTCAGGGTTGATAGCAGCTGTTTGAATAAAAAACCAATTTCTTAATAAGCTCATTACATTGTGATACCAGTTGATATCGCTTTCTAAAATTTCTCCACTTCTAGGATCACTTACATGCGGTCCGTTTGCATTTGGAATAGGAGACGCTAAATAACGTACTACTGAATAGCGTACATCTTCTGGACTCCAATCTGGATCTTCCTCTGGAGTTGGAGGATCTTTAGCAATAATTGCATTTTTAAAACCTGCTGCTTCAAAAGCTACTTGCCAATCTTCAATTCCTTGTTTGATATAAGGTTTCCATTCTTCTGGAGTTGCTCTATCTACGTAATAAACAATTTGTTTCTTAGGCTCAACAAGTTCTCCTCTTTTGAATTTCTCGATATCTTCATCTTTCACTTCTAATCTCCAGCGATCTAAGAAAGTAACTTGTTTACTTTTTTGATCCTTAAGTCCATAATCCACTTGACTACGAGCAAACCAACCTACACGTTCATCAAAATAACGTCGTTTCATTGGTTCCTTTGGTAATAAAATCATAGAATTACTCATCTCAACAGAAATGGAACCTACACTATTATTTGAAGGTGGTGCGCCAGCATTATAAGTCTTAATATGCCTTGCTTCAATATTTAATGGGTAACTTTTTAGCTTATCAACGTAAGATCTAGAATCATCTAATCTTGTAATCTTATATTGTCTTCTTCTAAAAGATGGTATTCCTAATGCTTTGACATCTTTTGAAAACAGAGGAGTTACTTCAATGACTGTATTTAAAGAATCTTTACTAAATGCTTTAATTGGAAACGCATAAAGAATAGGTTCAAAGTTAGAATTCACAACCGCCTCATGAACTGGTAGAGAATCTGAAGCTACAACGCTATGTGAAACTACTCGTAATAAAACTTGTTTCTTATTTTTTTCCCAACGAAGTACTTGTGTGTTTTGCTTTCCTCCTCCGAAACCAAGACCAGAAGCAGTCTTAGCAATTCTTGTAACCATTAACATTTCTCTATTAAAAAGAGAATCTGGAATTTCGTAAAAGTATTTATCATCTAATTCATGAACAGTAAATAAACCCTCATCGCTTTTAGCGTCTTTAGTAATTACTTTATCATAAGGCTGAATGCCTCCTTTTTTAGGTTTTGGTTTTGGTTTTGCTGAAGCAGTTGTACCTTTCTTATTCGCAGATGCCTTTTTAGCTGTTGAACAAGAAGTCACAGAAATTAACAGTATTCCCAAAAGAAATAGTGGTATTTTTCTTAACATAGTATGATTAATTAGTTTGAGGCATTAAATTAATAATAACCATAGACTAATACTGCATATAATACAATTTTAAGATTTCTTTAACTAGCTAACTATATATGTTTCATTATTTTATCAATTATTCGTTGAGTATTGAGCATAAAAAAACCCTTATCAGTTA
>CAYGPQ010000123.1:0-10947 GCA_964351775.1 uncultured Kordia sp.
GCACTCTTTAAAATCATATTCCTTATATGCAATACGGGGTTTACGGAATGCTTACCTTTAAATTATTTACTTCATCTGTAATATCTACTTTATTTAGAAAATTCACTTTTCTCAATAAAATATAAACTCTAAAAAAACTTATATCTCCAGTTTTTAGTAAAGGTTTTTTATCTTTTATTGTTAAATATTTATTTTGATGAAGTGAGGAATAAATACCTATATGAGAAACTAATGAATTATCTTTAAGGAATTCATCGAATGGTTTAATGTTGATATACATTGCATATCTACTAGATGTAATATTCTCATAAATGTAATTTTTAAAAGGAGATTCAATTTGGTATATAGGATAACTTTTATCAACATTAGTTTTTGCGGAACATATATATCTTCTAATATCTAAGTTTTCAATATTTGATTTAATATCTAGTTTATAAAAATAATAATCTGATTTCTCTGAATTGGGAACTCTTATCTGAAAATCAATAGAAATTGGAATAATTTCTTCAGTAGAGTACATTTTATATAGCTCTTCTAAATCGTTCTTATTTACTTCAGAAATATCAGCCAGTCTTAGTGTTTCAATTCCTAATGTAGTTTTTTTTTTATAATAGAGTCTATTGGGTTCTTCAATCTACCATTAAGAATATCATTAATTAAATCTAACCTTTTTAAATTTTCTTCGTATAGATATTGAGCTCTTTTTCGACTTTCCATATCTAAATTCGGTAAAAATCTATCTTTATCCAATACTTGATGTTTAAAGCAAAAACTTTCAATTCCAAAATTTAACATAGTCACAACTTCTTCAGGAGTTTGTTTTGCAGTAGACTCTAAAGTTTTTTTATAGTAATTAAGAATTTCTGTTGAATCGGTTAAATCTACATTTTTAAATATATTTAAAGCACTTAAACCTACTCTCGCTCTAAATACTATTTCTTTTGTTTTTGATGTATTACATTGAGGATTTATTCTACTTAAACCACATATTTTTTCCTTGTAGAATACATCTTTGCATTTACAAGAATAAATAATTGAGGTAAGAATTATAATTAAAACAATGTTTATAATACTTTTCATGTTGTTGGCTTTTGATTTGAAATTCAATATTTTACAATTTAATAATACTAATATCTATTGTTAATTCTATCAGAAACTTATCAATTTCTTTTATTTAAAATTACTAAAAAAACATCACACCATTCTTACGGGTTTCCGTAAAATTGACAGAAAGTTTTGTTATAAGTAATCACAAATAGTCCAAGTCCGAACTTTTAATTGAAGAGTTAAAGATGCTTCATGAATTTAGCTAACCCTCAAAAAAACACCCGAAAAGACACATTAGGAGTCATTCCCAAAGAAAATTGTGTGGTTTCATCAATACGGTCGTCAGTAACATCAAAAAACTGCTCTATTTGGTTTTCTCTATCTAGGATATTCCATACGGCGAAAGCGACATCGGCTTTTAGTTGGGAACTTATTTTTATTTGATACGCAGCCGATAGATCTAAGCGCATATAATCATTCAACCGTGAACTATTGGTGGTATTGAAGTTTATTTCTTGATTGATGAGTTCGTTTCCGAAAACAGGTTCTGTAATCGGTTTTCCAAAGCGCCAATTAAATCCCAAACCTACTTTCAAATTCTTTTGCGTATAGGTTACTCCTGAAGTAAACGCATGTGTAATGTCATAATTACTTGGAAAACGAGCACTTTCCAGTTCTTTAAACTCGTAATCATTTTTCATGAACGAATAGCTAATCCAAGTGTTGATGTTGGCGATTTTTTTTCTGAGTAGAACGTCCAATCCAAGTACTTGATAGTTTCCTTGACTCTTGGTAAATTCAAATTGATTTTGAAATCCTTGACTTTGTGACGTGATTCCTGTTACTTTTTTGTAATAGGCTTCTACACTAGCTAACCATCCCTGATCGTTGTAACTAATGCCTGTGGAAACCTGTTGACTCTTAATCACAGGAATGTCTTCATCGTTGGACAGTTGCCATCTTCGTTTTTCGATTCCTAAAAAATCATTTTGAAAGTTGATGATTTGAGAAGTATTTTGATGCTTCAACTCTCCTAAAACTTCCACCGTAAATTTGTCTGCAATTGTTTGACTAAAGCTGAAACGCGGTTCCGTAAGGTGCTTTTTGAATTTGTCAATATAATTGTGTCGAACGCCTACTTTTAGATGTGTATTCTGATCTTGCGAAGTATAGCTTACTTGCGAAAATAAACCGTGTGTTCGGACGACTTCTGAAACTAAAAAACGAAATATAGGTTCGTCAACATCATCCAAATTGGTGACTTCAGTTTCTACAAAATGATAACCGCCAAGCACGGTTAGTTTATCATTCAGCAAATATTCCACTTGCAATTTTGCACTGGTTTCTGAAACGCTGTTTTCTTGTAAAAATCGTTGTGAATCCAAAATGTTTACATTGATGGCTTTCAATCTGTAATCGGTTTCATAAATCTCTAGCGTTGTGATGAATTTATCGCGCCAGATATTTTTATAGAACAATCCCGCAGCAAAACTATTCTGCGTTAAGATACTTTCCCGCGATTCCTCCGTCAAGTTGATGGTTGCCGTTTCGTTGAAATTTAATTGATTAGAAACCAGTATCGCGTTTAAACGTATTTCATTCGTGTCATTTATTTTGTAGAGCCAACGAAAAGAAGCATCATAAAAATCAAACATCTTGTCTGAATTGATGATGTTTGGCTGATTTTCTTGTACTTCGGTATTTTCTTCAATGCGTTCAAAATAGGCTTTGTAGGTTGGTGTTTCTATAAAGTCGTTCAGCGATTTTCGGGCAGCCACCTGAATGGACGATTTTTCCCCCAATGGCGCATCAACAAAAGCATTCACATCGGTGAAATTAGCACCAATACTCGCTTTTAAGGTCGAATTGAGACTTTTGTCCGTTTGCATGTTGATGGTTCCTGAAACTCCATCCGTATAACTCGGATCGCTTCCGTTTTTGAGCAACGAAACTTGTTGTGTAATTTGCGGATTGTACATAGAGATCAATCCAAAGAAATGTCCCGATTGATACATTTTGATGCCATCCCAAAGCAATAAGTTTTGATCGTGTGTGCCACCGCGAATGTTAATGTTAGAAACGGTTTCATTCGTACTTTGGATTCCTGGAAACGCTTGAACAGCTTGCAATACATCATTTTCTATCATGCCAGGCAACATGTCAAAACTTTGAAAGTTAATTTTATACGAACCGTCATTCATTTTATGAATTCCAGAAGTGATATAGTTTGAAATGGTAATTTGTGAGAGACTTTCTGCTTGTGAGCGCATGTATATAAATCCGCAATCGCTTGTAAAAAAGCGTTCATAGCTTCTCAAAATCGTTTTATAACCGATGTGTCGGATGCTAATCTGCTCTTTTATATTTCGAATGCGCAACTGAAAAAAACCGTTTTCATCCGTTATTGTTGCAGATTTATCACCTTGTACCGTTGCGGCCACGATGGGTTTGAGATTGTCTTTGTCTTTGAGATAGCCGCATAACAGCAATTCGTCTCTAAGCTTTATAAGGATGAACTTTTCATCGACTCGTGTAAAAGTCAATGCGGTATTTTTTTCTAAATAGCTGAGAATTTCAGAAAGCGACGTATATGCTGGTGGATTTGTAACAGAAACATTCGTAACTTGATCTTCCGCATAGTTAAATTGAACATTAAATTTCGCTTGAATTTCTTGTAAAATAACCACTAGTTTTTTTGTTCCTTGATCGTTTACTTGTGCGTGAATCGAAAAAGAAAGGCTCAACAAGAACGTTAAGAAAATCGTTCGTATGTTATGGCTGTTTGTCATAAATTATGACGCTGTTGGTTGGTTGTCGTTCATATTGCAAGTTCATAGGTTCTGTGATGGTCATGAGTGCATTTTGTAGGTTTTCATGACTAAATCCTCCTGTAAACAAACGATTTTCATTCGTATTTTTAAATGAGACTTTAATATCAAATTGACGTTCGAGTTCCACAAAAACTTCTTTTATTGGAACTGCCGTAAACGAACTATAATTTTGTGTCCAACTTGGTGCCTTGTCTGCTATTGTTTTCTCTGTAAGTTTTCCATCATAGATCGTATAACTTTCACCAATAGTGAGTTGTCGAACAATCGTATCCGAAACTACTTTTACAATGCCTTCATAACAAACCACTTCAAAATAATTGGCACGTTGTTTTACATTAAATTGAGTTCCTACCACAGTTACCGTTCCGTCTTTGGTCACGACATCAAACTTTTTTCCTTTGGCAACTTTAAAAAATGCTTCTCCCGAAAGTTCTATTGTTCTGTTGGAATCCCAATCTTTTTTGTTGTATGCAATGGATGAAAGCGCATTTAGCGAAACTTCGGAAGCATCCGGAAGTTCAATCGTTGTTTTTTCTCCCGCAAGGGTATTTATAGTGGTAGTTGTATTTGAAAAGAGCGTAAAATAAATTCCAACCGCAAAAGCTAAAACAGCCGCTACACGCAGTATTGGAAATAGTTTGCGTACTTTTTGAGTAGGTTTTTGATGTTGCTGATAGCGCGCTCTAAACGTTTCAAAATCAGCAACCGTATAAGTGTCCGAAGCTCTGAATTGTGTAGCACTCTCTATGATTTTCTTATTGAATTCATAATCGTCCTGTGCTTTCAACTCGTTGACTTCAGCGTCGGTCAAATCGTTATTCAACCATTTTTGTAATAAATTATCTTTGTCCATAAATCTCGCTCTTTATTTATAATAACAACCGTACTTCATTTTCTCCTGAAATTATTTCAACTTAAATCCTTCTAATTCTTTTTTAAGGATGGCAAATGCCGAATACACTCTGTATTCTACCACTTTTATCGTAACACCTAAAAGCTCCGCAATTTCTCTGTGTTTTTTGTGTTCCGCTTTACTTAATAGAAACGCAACTCGGAATTCTTCCTTCATATTTGCCAATACCATATTGTATCGTTCTAGAAACTGATGTTCTTCCATTAAAAATTCAGGACTTTCGTTGGTGTGGTTTTTCGGAATCATTTGCCGATGTTTCAAGACTACTTTCTGATGTTTTATTTCATTCAACACAATATTGTTGGCTACAGTAAACAAAAAAGATTTCGCTTTTGCTGAGGTTACTTTTTTACAATTGTCCCATAATTTAATAAAAGCTTCTTGTGTCGTATCGTTCGGATTGCAAAGTTCTCCATATTTATAATACAAATAATCATGTAAGCTCTTTGAAAAAGTATGATACATTTTCTCAAAAACACTTTCTTCACAAATATGTTCTTTTTGGGTTTCTATCAAGGCTGTCGGTTTATAGTTGTAATGTACACAAAAAAAAATCAAAAAAAAATCAGGAGTTTTACAAAATAGGTTGTTCTATTAGCAAAAGAAAGTACTAATTAAAATTTACCACTATGAAAATTATACACAACCTTCTAACCTTATTCATAATCCTTGGGATGCTTATAGTTACTTCTTGCAGAACAGAAGAAACAGAAATTATTGAAGCGCCTCAAGAAGAGGTACTAGTAGCAAATTCTACAGTTGCTACACTCATGAAGAGTACCGCAACCAATGATGGTTCTGCGGATAATATTATAGACAACGCAAACTGTTTTAATGTGCTATTGCCGGTTACTGTGTTTGTAAACGGATTGGAAATTATAGTAGATTCCGAAGACGATTTTAATACAATAGAAGCCATTTTTGACGAATTTGAAGACGATAATGATGATTTACAAATTCAATTTCCTATCGTAATTATTGCTACTGATTATACACAAACAACCATTAATAATTTAGCGGAATTTACAGCCTTAGCGGCCAATTGTAATGGTCCAAATGTGAATGATGACGATATTGAATGTTTGGATTTTCAATATCCGATAGTAGCGTCGATCTTCAATTCAAACAATGAATTATTAGACACTATTACGATACAAAGTGATGAGCAGATGTATAATTTTATTGATAATATTAATGTCAATGATATTATTAATATTCAGTTTCCGATTACGGTAACCACTTTTGATGGCTTAACCATTACTGTAAATAATTTGAATGAATTAGAATCGACGATTAATTCGTACGATGATGCGTGTGATGAAGATGATGATTATGATTATAATGATGATGATTGTAACAATTGTACCAACGATCAACTTACAAATATTCTCACACAATGTACCGATTGGAGCGTTGATAAGTTGGAAAGAAACGATACTGATTTAGAAGATAATTTCGTAGGCTACACCTTTAATTTTGTTACTGACGGAACGATCAATATAGCTTCGGTTGGTGGAGATTATACAGGAACTTGGGCAGCTTCAGGCTCAGGAAATAATATCTCGGTAACGGTTACCGTTCCTGACTTTCCTGACTTTAATAACACTTGGATTTTACACGAAATAGAACAGGATGATGAAACAAAAGTTGATTTGAGATTGGGTGACGATCGTTTGCGCTTTGAAAGTGATTGTACAGGCACGGGCGGCGGAAATGTTGATGATACCGCCTTAACGACAGCACTTACCATGGGGGATTGGTACATCACGTATTACTTTGATGATGTGGATGAGACTGCAAACTATAACAACTATGTTTTCAATTTTGCATCTGATGGAAATGCTACTGCAACCATCTCTGGAACACCAACTGCTGGGTTTTGGACAACTTCTGCTGGTGATGAAACGCCATTAGAATTGAATTTGAATTTTGGTACTTCTGTTCCATTAGATGAATTAGCGGAAGATTGGGATGTATTGGAAGTTACCAATGATATCATTCGCCTAAAAGATGTCAGTGGCGGCAATGGCTCTATTGATTATTTAACCTTTGAACGAAATGCTTCTGGAGGTGGTACAAATAATCTGTCCATCGTATTAAGTGATGGTATTTGGATTGTAGGTTCCTATACAGATGATGGAATTGATGAAACCGCTGATTACAATGGATATCAATTAAATTTTGACAGCAATGGAACTGTCATCGCTGACAACGGAACACCTATAAACGGTACATGGACGACGCAAAGTTCGGGGAATGTATTGGTATTAAATTTTGGAACGGCAATTCCTTTTGATGAATTTAATGATGATTGGGATGTGATTTCTATCACTTCAACACAAGTCAAAGTGCAAGACGTAAGTGGTGGCGGTGGTGGAACAGACGTATTAATATTAGATAAACTATAAACCTTATATATTATGAAAACAACAATTTATTCCGTCTTTTTAATTATAATTAGCTTCTCCTTAATGTCTACTACATGTGATACGGATGATGAAATCATAAGTGACAACTCCATAATTATTAATGAAGTAACAAGTATTGCTGCAACTGATTCCTGGAGAATAACAAGTTATATTGATTCAGGACAAGATGAAACCACTGATTTCACTAATTATGAATTTACGTTTCTGTCAAATGGAACGGTTTCGGCTTCAAATGTTTCAGATCAAGTTACAGGTACTTGGTCGGTAACGGATAGTAATAGTAACGATGATAGTTCAAGTGACGATGATGTTGATTTTAATATCAATTTCAATGTAACAGCTACAAGTGTATTCTTTGATTTGAATGACGATTGGGATATTGTAAGTTACACGTCCACAACCATTAGTTTACGAGATGTAAGTGGCGGAAATGGCGGAACAGACACCTTAGTTTTTCAGAAAAATTAAGATACTATAAACACCTCATTTTTTTGCCCCATGCTGTTGGTTAGTTAGTAAACTGTCCTTTAAATTTTTAAAGGGCAGTTTTTTAGTAGGTTGGTATTTTAGACTCGCTTCGCTTTTTGAATGTTAGACTTATTTAACGTGAGTTCGACGTAAGAAATAAGTAATATAATTGCTGAGCGTACTAAAATCAATACTTTGTCACTTCGAGCGCAGTCGAGAAGCTTCAAAACGCTATTTTTTATAGAATCTCGACTGCGCTCGATTTGACATTTGAATTAAAATGCTGAAAAACAAAACATTAAAAGTTAAGTTATATCGAACTCACGTTATTTATTAACGCGTCAGTCTGTTTGTAGTTAAACAAATTAAGGAGAAAGTGAGTGATGAAGACTAGTCTTTACTTTTGCATTTCCGATTCGAATTCTGGTAATTCAAATTTTTCTATTGGCACTTCTAGACTTTTAAAATCAACAACTTCGATGTTTAGTTGTCCTATTCTTATTCTGAATGGTAAGCAACCATATTTTTCATAAATCAAATGTTTATGGTCTAATTTGAATTCGGCATAATCTTTTGCATTAACTTTTAAATAGTCACTATTATACCAAAATTCAGCTGTTCCCATTTTGGACTTTATAAGAATTTTTTTGCATGGAAGTTTTAAAATTGTATCAATTTCTTTTGTATCAATAAATTTAACAAAAGCATCTATTTCAGGATGCTCATCAGTTTTTTTTACTACAGCTTCCTTAGAATTTGCTTTCCAAGCATATATTTTCTTTTTTTCAGGTATATATACTTCGAATCCATTTTCCAATCCAGAAGATATTTCAGACATGTACTTATTTCCTTTGTAGAAATATTTTTGAAGCATGAATCCTTGTTCACCAAAAACACCTTTTATTATTTTTTCTTTAAAAATACTATCTGTAAACATTCCATTGTTTGGATTTCCGATTGTAGTCTTATAAGTTATTTGACCTTCAAAATTCTGACTAAAAGTCAAGTTTGTAGAAAATATTAAAATCAGATAAAGTATGTTTTTCATTTTGTTTTGTATCGTTGATGGTAATGCTTGTTACTTTTGTTGATATTTTTTGAAATTGCTCTATTCAGAGAAACGTTGTTTACTTAAATTATTTTATTCTTACTTCTGCTAAATCTAGAAGAATTTACACTAAAATCAAAGTGACTATGAGTTTTTTTAATCTAAAAAGTACTAAAAAACACTCTTTTACGATTTGAGACGCCTTATGTTCGCTTCACTTCGACTTCGCTCAGTGCAAGCGCTTTTGGTAAACGCTAGGTGAGTTTTGAATTAAAGTTTTCAAATTAATTAGTATATTTTCAAATCATCAAATTAATACATTAATTGGATTGCGATTGCAAATATTGCGTAGGAGAGAAGCTTGTCAATTTTTTGAAAACGCGGTTGAAGGTTGCTTTGCTGTTGAATCCGCATTCGTATGCAATTCCGAGTAAGGAAAGTTGTTTATGTTTGCCTTCTTTGAGCATGCTTTTGAAGGCATTGACACGATATGAATTTACGAAATCATTAAAATTCATTTCAAAACCACTGTTAATGATTTCTGATAATTGTCCGCGTGTTAAATTTGCTTGACTTGCCAATTCTGATAAGTTCAAATCAGGATTTAGGAATGGTTTTTCTTTTTCCATTAAGAGTGCAATGGCTTCAATGGAAGTCTGTGAAATTTCTTTTTTTGATGCTGAGTGATCTTCTGGAATAGAAATTTGTTTTGGCGAAAAGCTAAAATTTAATTTATTGAGTTTGGTAGTATCTGTAAAATAACCTTTCAAGCCCACGTAAATGGTGCAAATTGCCATTGCCAAATTTAGCCACCAACGTTCTTGATAACCCAAGTCAACAATAACGCTACCAATCACCGTTTGCAAAGAACTGTATAAAAACAGAAACGTAAATACTATAAGAAAGTTTCGAATCCAATTCAACTCTAGCTTGAATACATTGGAGAAATATTGTTTTATTTTTTGTCTGTAATTAATATAAAGTTGAATTGTGAATGCTAAATAGAGAAGCATCACAGCAAAGTCAACCACCATAAAAATGGGTTGTATAATGGCTTCATCTACCGTAATTTTCAACATGCCATTTTGTGTTTCGTTGAATCCAGGCTGCATGGCATCATAGGTGAAAATGGTCAAGCGATAGATCACAAGTGTAATAGGAATGATAAAATGATATAGATGCGCTCTCTGGAACTTAAAATTCGATTTTGTAATCGACTTTACATACAAATAAATCAGCGGTGAAATTGCTGTTGCCGCAGGAATTAGAAAGTAATTTATCTTCGTGTTCCGAAAGGTATCGTACCAACCCATAAATCCAACGGTATAACAGATTTGTTGGTAGCATGTAATTAATAATAGAATTGCGAGAATTGCATCGGAAGTATTCTTTTTCTCCACATATCTTTTTAACAATAGCCCTACTAAAATGAGTCCTTGTATGACAAGAATTAATAGTGGTGTACTGTACATATTGAAATTTGGAAACATGTATTGAATATCTTTTATGATTCCAAAACTACTAAACTTTTTGAGTTTTTATGGATGTAAAGTGGCTCACGATACGATTTGAGACCTTCTTTGGTAAAATTTAGGCGTTGAGTCGGTGTTTTGTTGAATTATGTCTAGTAGTATGTGCGTGTAGAAACTTTATCAATAGGTGTTTTACAAGTTCCTATGATGCTGACGGATGCAATCTTGTAAAAGAGATTGTACGCATTACTAATAATTGTAATAGATCTGAAGATTTACGAAATTATCAGCTATTAAAAAATGTAGAATATTTAAAATGAACGATGAAGAATGAAACAAATAGCGGGCAGAACCCGCTATTCATATTTCAAATATTATTAAATTAATAAACAGTATGATTATTTAATTGGGCAACAATAAACTGAAGGACAAACACATTTACTCCAATCAATACCACCAATAATATTACTTTGGTCTGATTTTTCTAAAATTTGTGTGTTTTTTAACTTTTTAATGATTTCTAACATAATGTGAATTTTATGGTTAATAATAATCAAACATAGAAAAAAATAGAAGATATGTTTTACGGTAATACCGTAATTATCACATAAACAGAAGTATAAAAAATAATGGAAAAAAGAAAAGCGAACCGAAGTTCGCTTTAAGATTTAATCTTCACTTAACGGTAAACCTGTTCCGCCTTGACCACCTCCAAGAATTAGTTCAGGGTTTTCGGTCT
>CAYGPQ010000124.1:0-3864 GCA_964351775.1 uncultured Kordia sp.
ATTGGGTCGTTTAAAATCTTAAGCTTATTTCTAGTATTCAACTTGTGAGTTTTTATACGTTTTTTTAAAGAATAAGCACAAATATAAGTACATAATAACAAGCCTTACTAATAATTTACTAAATAAAGAGCTACATGAGTACATTCAAGATTCTTTGGGTTGATGATGAAATTGATTTATTAAAGCCACATATTCTCTTTTTAGAGAAAAAAAATTATGAAGTAACCACCTGTACAAGCGGTACGGAAGCCATTGAAATTATTGACGAACAAAATTTTGATATTGTGTTACTGGATGAAAATATGCCCGGATTGACAGGTTTGGAAACCTTGGCGGAAATTAAAGAGAAGCAGCATAATATTCCTGTCATCATGATTACCAAAAGTGAAGAAGAATATATCATGGAAGAAGCGATTGGTTCTAAAATTGCAGATTATTTGATAAAACATATGAATCAAAACCAGATTTTACTGAGTTTGAAGAAAAATTTAGATCATTCGCGATTGATTTCTGAGAAAACAACTTCTAATTATCAGCAAGAGTTTAGAAAGATTGCGATGGATATGGCAATGGTAAATTCGATTGAGGAATGGATTGAGTTGTATCAAAAATTGATTTATTGGGAATTACAACTGGAAGCTATTGAAGATACTGGCATGTTTGAGATTTTAGAATCACAAAAAACAGAAGCCAATGTACAGTTTGGAAAATTTATTGATAAGAATTATCCAAAATGGTTTGGAGATGACGATGCGCCCATCATGTCGCACACTTTGTTTAGAGAATTGGTCGTTCCAGAAATTAGCAAAGCGCAACCAACCTTGTTAGTGGTGGTTGATAATTTACGCTACGATCAATGGAAAGCTTTTGAGCCCATCATCAATTCATATTATAAAAAAGAAAAGGAAATTCCGTTTGTAAGCATTTTGCCAACAGCAACACAGTATGCTAGAAATGCAATTTTTTCAGGTTTGATGCCTTCCGATATGGAAAAGTTACATCCAAATTATTGGAAGAATGATACCGATGAAGGTGGAAAGAATTTACATGAAGATGATTTCCTAAAAGCGCAATTGAAGCGTTTGGGACTGAATATCAAGCATGAATATCATAAAATTACCAGTTTAAAAGGTGGAAAGAAGCTCGCAGAGAACTTTAAATCGCAAAAGGACAACGACCTTACCGTGGTGGTTTATAATTTCGTAGACATGCTCTCACATGCCAAAACTGAAATGGATGTAGTAAAAGAATTAGCTGCTGATGACAAAGCCTATCGTTCGTTGACGCAGAGTTGGTTTAAAAATTCTCCATTGCTCGATATTATTCAACAATCACAGCGATTAGGTTTTAAATTAATTATTACCACCGATCACGGAACTATCAATGTAAAACATCCGTCTAAAGTGGTGGGAGATAAAAATACCAGTTTGAATTTGCGTTACAAAACAGGACGAAGCTTAACATACGAGCAGAAAGATGTATTGGCGGCAAAAGATCCAAGTACGATACATTTACCGAGCATTAACATGAGTAGTTCTTTTATTTTTGCAAAGACCGATATGTTTTTTGCGTATCCAAATAATTACAATCATTACGTAAGTTATTTTAGAAATACCTACCAACATGGTGGCGTATCTTTGGAGGAAATGATTATTCCGTTTGTGGTGTTGTCGCCTAGGTAAAAATACCTGAAACTAGCGTATAATTAATTTTCATTTCTTTTGGTAATTGAAAAAACAGTAAATTTGTGTGTATTGTCTTAAAATTAAGTATTTGTGCAAACAGAATATCATCTTTCTGAAATAGAAGCAATCGCTGCAGACATTCTAGCAGCATCGCAACATAAAATTATTGCTTTTCATGGTGAAATGGGTGTTGGAAAGACCACGTTAATCAAAGTATTGGCGAAGCAACTAGGCATTACAGAGCTCACGAGCAGTCCCACATTTTCCATTGTAAACGAATATCGTTCGGCAAACGAAACCATATATCATTTTGATTGTTACCGCATGGAAAATGAAGTAGAAGCCTATGACATTGGCATTGAAGAGTATTTATACAGTGACGGTTGGTGCTTTATAGAATGGCCGGAACGCATTGAAAATCTGTTACCTAATGAACTAACGGAAGTATATATTAAAAAAATAAACGAACACGTTCGCTCTGTTCATCTAAAAAATTGAACACTTTAGCGAAAAACAAAAACTATAACCTAAAAATAAACCCAAAAGACTGACAAATAAATGACTTTTACTATATCTTGATGGAAATTTCTGATAGATACTAAAAAGTAAAAAATTGATAAAAATACGTATAAAATAAAATATGATAATTTTCTGAAAATCATTTGGTTAATAAATAAGTTTGCTACATCGTAAAACTAAAACCTAAAAAAATGAAACTAAGAAATTATATTTTTGCAGCAGTCGTATTCGCATCAGTAACATTTGTGTCTTGTAACCCAGATAGCATTGCAGACGAAGACAACCCATACCAAACCGAGCAAGGAATCGAAAGAAATAGAGTTAAAATCCCAGGGAACTAAAAAGTTAAAAATTAGGTCTAGTATTATAGTCAATACAATTGTAGCCTTATTAATAGCTATTACTCCATACATGTTTCAACTTTATAACTATGTTCCAGTTGCAGATGAATGGAGTACACCCTTTTTTACTATTGACAAACGTGAATATGATGATGTACAAATACTTGTCTGGATATCTCTTAATAAAGCGATTCCTCTATTATTGATGATTCTATGGTTTCTCACATGTAATAAATGGTGGTATCATGTCATATTAATACCTATGTTCATGTTTGGTTTTCAATTGATTGGGGCTATCGAAGACAAATCAAGTATTTTAGATGTAGTTGAAATTTATTGGTTGATTCCCATCATGATGATTATCATACCTTTTGTGTATTTAATTCGAATTAAATTGATGGATAAACTAGTACACGGCATAGATTTAAAAAAGATAGATGCTGAATTAGCAGAATACGACCGTAAAGAAAGAGAAAAACAAAGTTCATCACAATAATAAAATATAATAACAAAGTTCATTGAAATACAAGATATCCTATTTTCTACGTATTGCGTTACGTTTGGCTAAAACTAACAAAAATACGTAGAAAATATATTATGCTCTTTTTGAAGGTAACATTTGGTTATTCAATAAGTTTGACCCATCGTTAAACTAAATAATCTAAACAAATGAAAACTAAATTCTACCTTTACCTATTAGCAGCCGTATCAACAATTTTATTTGTATCTTGTAATCCAGATAGCATTGCTGATGAAGACAACCCATACGAAACACAAGAAGGGGTTAAAAAAAGTGAAATCACCGAAGACATGGTCGGTTAGAAAAAAGATAATTATTGATAGTTTTTTAGTATTAATAATTGCATGTTCTCCATTTCTATATTATTTATATGAATATTCCCCCGAAGGGAAAGAGTGGGAAACATATTTTTTTACTATAACTAGTAATGGTTATAAAAATTTATACATTTCTTTTTGGATTTATTTAAGTAAAATAGTACCACTATTATTATTTATTTTGTGGTTCCTTACATGTAAACATTGGTGGTATCATATCATTCTAGTTCCAATTGCTATGTATACTTTTCAATTAGTGAATGCATTATACAAAAATACTTTAAATGTTGATGAAATTGAAATCTATTGGTTGATTCCAATATTAATGATCATCACACCCATAGTATATTTAATCAGAGTAAAATTATTCGAAAAGTTAGTTCTAGGAATAGATTTAAAGAAAATTGAAGCTGAACTCGATGAGTATGATCGGAAAGAAAAAGAAGCTGAAGATAAACGTCAAACTAAATAATTACGTATAT
>CAYGPQ010000124.1:3874-10762 GCA_964351775.1 uncultured Kordia sp.
AATTCTACGGCTTTTGTTAGATACACTAAAATCTAACAAAAGTACGTAGAAAATATATTATGCTAATTTTCTGATAATTAGTTGGTTATTAATTAAGTTTGACCCATCGTTAAACTAAATAACCTATATCACAATGAAAACTAAATTCTACCTTTACATTTTAGCAGCCGTATCAACAATATTATTTGTATCTTGTAACCCAGACAGTATTGCTGATGAAGACAACCCATACCAAACAGAAGAAACAGTTAAACCGACGGTCACAAGGCCTCGTAACGGGTAGTGTAATAGCTATTTTCATAGCTGTATCACCATATATATTCTATTTATATGAAAGTTTTCCAGATGTAAAAGTTTGGGAAACTTCTTTTTTTACTTATGATAGCACATATTATAAAAGTGTTCAAACTACTGCATATTGGGTTTTATCAAAATTAGTACCTTTAGTATTTGTAATTCTTTGGTTTCTTACTTGCAAAGAATGGTGGTATCATGTAATATTAATTCCTATAGCAATGTATACATTTCAACTCATTAGTATTTTTAATGATGATGTACAATCTGTTGATGAAATAGAAATATATTACATAATACCTGTGATGATGATTATAGTTCCAATTGTATACATCATTAGAATCAAATTATTTGATAAGCATGTTTATGGCATTGATATTGAAAAAATAGACGCAGAACTCGCAGAATACGAACGCAAAGAAAAAGAAATGGAAGAAGCCAATAAATAACGTGAGTTCGACATAAGAGAATCACTTAATCTCGATAGTTCTGCTGAGTTTATCGAAGTACAAAATTCTTCCAGAATTTCACTCGATTTGACGTAATTCTAATTCAAAAAACGTCAATTCGAGTATTTTTTGATAAAAAAATGTATCGAGAATAGTTTTTTGAAGCATTAAAAGCTTATCTCGAACTCACGTTAAATAGTATTTTATTACTTCAATTTTATTTGTAACTTCATATTTTAATCAATAGTACTGATTCATGGCGCAATCTTTATCACCTTTTACCAAACAACAATTACTTCCTCAAGAAGAAATGCTTGAGGTTTTAAAACATAAGCAAGAATTATTTATCGGAATTCCTAAAGAAACCTCGTATCAAGAGAAACGGGTTTGTTTAACACCTGATGCGGTGGCAGCAATTATAGCACACGGACATCGTATTTTGATTGAAAGTTGCGCAGGAAAAGAAGCTAATTTTTCAGATAAAGAATACACCGAAGCTGGCGCAGAAATTACCAAGGATACACAAAAGGTATTCTCCTGCCCTATTATTTTAAAAGTAGAACCGCCAACTATTGAAGAACTTCAATTATTGAATCCGCAAACGATTTTAATTTCTGCTTTGCAAATAAAAACACGCTCTAAAAAATATTTTGAAACTTTAGCAAGCAAACGTGTTACCGCACTTGCTTTTGAATATATTCGGGATGAAGATGGCACGTATCCCGCAGTACGCTCGTTGAGTGAAATTGCCGGAACCGCTTCCGTTCTCATTGCTGCCGAATTAATGGCAAATGTCAATAACGGAAACGGATTGATGCTCGGAAATATTAGCGGTGTTCCGCCAGCGGAAGTCGTTATTGTCGGCGCAGGAACCGTTGGAGAGTTTGCTTCGCGTTCCGCATTGGGATTGGGCGCAAACATCAAAATTTTCGACAATTCTATTATGAAACTCCGTCGCATTCAACGAAATTTAGGACAGCCAGTATATACCTCTACCGTTCAACCAAAAAATTTATTAAAAGCGTTAAAACGTTGTGATGTCTTAATTGGCGCGGTTCGAGGAAAAAACAGATCGCCAATATTAGTGACAGATAGTATGGTAAGTCACATGAAAAAAGGGGCCGTCATTATCGATGTCAGCATCGATATGGGCGGTTGTATTGAAACAAGTGAAATTACTTCACATGACAAACCAACGTTTGAAAAACACGGTGTCATTCATTATTGTGTGCCAAATATTCCAGCTAGATATTCCAGAACTGCCTCAGTGTCAATTAGTAACATGTTTACTCCATA
Organism: uncultured Kordia sp.; assembly: GCA_964351775.1. Lineage (GTDB taxonomy): Bacteria > Bacteroidota > Bacteroidia > Flavobacteriales > Flavobacteriaceae > Kordia. The sequence continues at coordinate 5,914 of CAYGPQ010000124.1, forward strand.
TTTACTAAAAATAGCGGATGATGGTGGATTAGAAAATTCGTTGCGTTTTGATAAAGGATTGAGAAATGGTTTGTACTTTTACCACGGAGTTTTGACCAATAAATCCGTAGCAGATTGGTTTGATCTTCCATATAGAGATATTAATTTATTAGTTTTTTAAAATATGAGCAGTCTTTTAAGACGTACAGGATTTTATTTAGGAGGATTTGCCATTGGTTTAGTTATTTTTGCTTTCCTCATTCGTGGACGTGGCGTGAAATGTGAGTTTGATTATTTTCCAAATGCGCGTACGTTAAAAAATATTCGCTTAAAAGAACGTCACTTTTCTCCCGAAATTCGCCAATTAATCGACAATAAAGAGATTGATACCGCCGAAATTTCAAACATTCTTAACTATGGAGATGTTGATTTCTCCAGAAGTAAAACTAAAATTGGTTCTTGTAAATTATATATTATAGAAGGAACACTTCGTAATAAAGAAATTGAACTTACCGTACACAACTGCGATAGTACTGCGATTATTCAGACCATCAAAAGGATTGATTAGAAAAAGATAATAGACCGCTTTGCTGTTAGACATTAGATCGCTTCGCTCTTAGAATGAGTATTTAGAAAATAATATAAAATAGCATTCAGCATTTAAAATTTTCTTGGCTCTTGGCTCTTGGCTCTTGGCTCTTGGCTCTTGGCTCTTAAAAGAAATCCTTTTTATTCATAAAACAGCATTCCATTTAAAATTTAACACTGATAATTCAGCATTCAACATTTATAATTTAACGCTGCATTATTGCTTTTTTAAATTTCCATAGATATCCAATTCAATGGCTTCACCTTTGCCAAACTTGTTGATTTCTTGTAGTTGTGTTTCTTTATCTCCAACCACTAAATAAAATATATCTTCTTCTTGAATATGTGTTTTAATCATATCTTGAAAGTCATCTAAACTCATGTCTACCAATTCTTTTTGCTCTTTTTCAAGATAATCGAACTCTTTATTATATTTGCTAATCTGTGTTAGTATTTGTAATTTATCGCTCAGTTCTTCAAAATCTTTTGCACTACTTTTTAAGATTTTATTCTTAGTAATCGCGACTTCTTTTTCATTAAAATCTTCAGCATAATCACTAATTAGATTTTTTATAATTTTTAAAGAAGGTAATGTAGCATTTGCTCGAACACTGGTTTGTACGACAAAAGGAGCTTTTTCTTCTAAATTTTGCAAGTACGAATAGGCACCATACGTATATCCTTTTTCTATGCGCAACGTTTGAAACAAGCGTCCGCTAGATCCGCCACCAAGAATTTGATTGGTATAGTCCAAATTGTTATACATGGGATCTGATTTTGATAAAGCTAATTTTCCAGCATAAATCACAGATTGTTTTGCTCCTGGAAAATTTATAAAAAATAATTTTCCCGCTTTATCTTGCACTGGCAAACTGTACGAAGGAATTTGAACATCTTTAGCATTCCATTTTTTCCCTAAATCACCTAACGATGCTAAAACATTCGCTTCCGAAACTGCTCCTGCGACATGAATATTGGCAACACTTGCCGATACATTCTCAGCATAAAACTGTTTTAAATCATCTAAAGAAATATTTTTTATGGTTTCTGTAACTCCAATCGAAGGAATTCCTAAAATGTGATCGTTCCCATAAATTAATTTTCGAAAAGATTGATATGCTATGGTTCTCGGATTGGCTTCTCTTCCTTTTAAATTGGTCAATAATGAACTTTTAAGTCGCTCAAATTCAGCTTTATCCCAACGCGGATGCAACAGAATTTCTTCTAGTAGTTTGATGGTTTTATCAAAATTCTTTGCCAAACAGTTTCCAATGATAAACATGCCTTCATCGTCACTGCGAATATCGATAGTAGCGCCCAACATTTCAATAGCTTCTTCTAATTCTGAAGACGTTTTATATTTTGTGCCTTCCATCATTAAATCTCCTAAAAGATTTGCCAATCCAGCTTTGTCTTTTGGATCTAAGAAATGTCCGCCAGCAATCGAAATGGAAAAAGAAACTAAAGGAACTTCGTTGTTTTCAATTCCGTACACATCAATTCCGTTGGCTAACTTGCCCTTCCAGACTTCTGGTGATTTGAACAAGGGTAATTCTCCAAATTCAGGCTCAGAACGATCGTGCTTTGTAACTGTTTTTTTATATTGTGCCTCTGCTCCTTGCCCAACTTCTTCGTTCGCTTTTCCTTGCACTATTTTTTCTTGATATACCTCTGCTTTTATAGCATTTTCTATTACAAGATCCGTTTGTCCTTTTGGAACAAATGAGGTCATGATGAATTTTTTATTTTTAATATATTTATTGTACACACGAATTACATCTTCCTTTGTTACTTTATTTGTCAGCGCAGCTTCTTTAATGACGTGCGCAGGATCATTTGCGTATACATTTCCATTGGCTAACGCAAACGCTTTATTCATTACAGATTCGGTTCCGCTATACAACAGAACTTCTTGTTTTGCTTTGATACGAGCTAATTGTGCTTCGTCAAAATTGGCTTCAAAATTTTTCAGCCCTTCTTCAAGTGCCGCTTTTACGCTGTTCAAATTAGTTCCAGCATTCGCACGAACTCTAAATGTAAATTCTCCTGCCAATTCATTGCTTTCGTTGGATGAAGAAACCCGCGGTGCTAATTTTTCGGTAGCAACTATTTGTTTATATAATGGTGATTTTTTGCTTCCGCTTAACATTTTACCCAAAACATCCAATGCGTATTGATCTTCATGAAACATTTCTACCGTTGGATATACCAAACGAAGCTCTGGAAGTTTTGCAAAATTATCTTCAAAGTATAATGATTTGGTTTCTGTTAAGGTTACTGGCATTGGTTTCAATTCAGCAACTTCATTTCCTCGTTTGATTTCACCAAACCATTTTTTAACTGCTTTTTTAGTAGCTGCAATGTCTATATCTCCTGCAATGACTAAAGTGGCATTATTTGGACCGTAATAAGTATTATAAAATTCGGTTACATCTTCTAAAGTTGCGGCTTGTAAATCGGGAAGCGAACCAATAACTGTCCAATTGTACGGGTGCTCTTTAGGATATAAATTTGCACGAATAATTTCGGAAGTAAAACCATACGCTACATTATCGTAATTCTGTCGCTTTTCATTTTTTACCACTTGTTTTTCACGCTCTAATGCTTCGGTAGTGACTGTATTTATCATATACCCTAATCGATCAGAATCAATCCATAAGATTTTTTCAAAAGCATCTTTCGGCACTACTTCATAATAAATAGTTCCGTCGGACCAAGTTCCACCATTTCGACTTCCACCCCATTCTGGAATTACTTTTCTATTGGAACCTCTTGGCACATTTTCAGAATCATTAAACGCCATGTGTTCAAAAAAGTGCGCAAATCCTGTTTTTCCTGGTTTTTCTCTGTTAGAACCAACGTGCATTAATGTTGCAACCGCCACCATTGGATCCGAATGATCTTCATGCAGCACAACTTCAAGTCCATTGTCGAGCGTAAACTTTTCATATACTAAAGAAAAAGAGGATCTTTCTTCGATTGATTTTCCTTGTTTTTGCTTACATGAATATGTTACAATAAAAAATAATGCCAGAAACATTATTCTGTAGTTATTGGTTCTCATACGCGGATTCTTTAGGTTGGTTGGTTTTGTGATGAAAATTATGATTTACAATTTCCTTCTTTTCTTTTCTTGTTTTAACAAACTCAATTCTCTTGAGGTTTGTCCTGCAACAGATGTGTTTTCTTCTGCTCTTCGTATCAAGTAAGGCATTACGTCTCTTACAGGTCCAAAAGGTAAATATTTTGCTACATTATATCCAACTTTTGCCAAATTAAAACTGATATGATCGCTCATTCCGTATAATTGACCAAACCAAACACGTGAATCATTGTTTGCTATGTGTTTCGCTTTCATGATTTCGGCAACTTTATACGAACTTTCTTCATTATGTGTTCCTGCAAAAACGGCCATACAATCTAAGTTTTCAAGCATGTAAGTAACTCCTGCATCAAAATTTTCATCGGTAGCTTGTTTTGATATACATATTGGGGAAGTATATCCTTGTACTTTTGCTCTGTTATTTTCTTTTTCCATATAGGCACCACGCACTAATTTCATTCCTATATGAAAACCTTGTGCTTTGGCATCTATGTGTAATTGTTTTAAATAATCCAATCGATCCCAACGATACATTTGAAGTGTATTGTACACAATTGGTTTTTCTTTGTTATATTTTCGCATCATATCTGCAACAATTTCATCCGCAGCATCTTGCATCCAACTTTCTTCGCCGTCAATTAACAGCGCAACGTCCATTTCGTGTGCTTTTTTACAAACTACATCAAAACGTTCCACTACACGATTCCATTCCGCTTGCTCATCAGTTGTCAAAGTTTCTTCATTCCCAACTTTTTCATACAAGTCTATTCTTCCAAATCCAGTAGGCTTAAATACCGCAAAAGGAATGGCGTCTTTTTCTTTTACAAAGCGTAAGATTTTCAAAATTTTCTCTAAAGTAGCATCAAACTGAGCTTCTTCCTCTTTTCCTTCGACGGAATAGTCTAATACACTACAAACCCCTTTTTCAAACATTTTATCCACTACAGGAATACATTCTTCTTCTGAAGTTCCTCCACAAAAATGATCAAAAACAGTCGCTCTAATTAAGCTTTCTACGGGTAAATGCGCTTTTATGGCGAAGTTTGTAACGGCAGTTCCAATACGAACTAATGGTTGATTGGCAATGAGCTTGAATAATAAATTAGCTCTTTGAAGTTGAGAATCGGTTTTTAAAGCAAAAGCATTCTCAGTATTATTAAAAATAGGATCCATTTATAA
>CAYGPQ010000125.1:0-10725 GCA_964351775.1 uncultured Kordia sp.
TGCCATAACTCAATATACGAATTTATTGAGTAATATAAAAGTTGAAATAGTATAAGAGATTTAGAAAAAGTAAAATTCTATTTAGATCAACTTAAAGAGAATAGAAAGTTTAAAGATATACACGGTTTTATTTCAAAAATAGAACAGAAAATGGCAAACTATAAGTAGCTAAAAAACCCCGAAACTCTAAAAGTTTCGGGGTTTTCAATATCTATTTTTTCCAAAAAACTACTCGCCCATCATCTCCATTAGCTTCGCAGAGATGCGCTTGTATGTTCCATCTTCTAATCGAGTACGAATGGCAGAGAACGCCACTAAAGTCTCTTCTACGTCTTCTAACGTGTGTGATGCCGTTGGAATCATTCTCAATAGAATTAATCCTTTTGGAATGACTGGATAGACTACGATGGAACAGAAGATTCCGTGATTTTCACGCAAGTCTTTTACCAATGCCATTGCTTCCGGAATGCTTCCTTTTAGGTATACTGGCGTTACACAACTTTGGGTATTTCCAATGTCAAATCCACGTTTCTTTAATCCGCTTTGTAGTGCATCAACAATCTTCCAAAGATTTTGTTTGAGTTCTGGCATGGTGCGTAACATGTCTAAACGTTTTAACGCGCCCACCACCAATTGCATTTGTAATGATTTCGCAAACATTTGCGAACGTAAGTTGTATTTTAGGTAGTCAATAATTTCTTTGTCAGCTGCAATAAATGCTCCTGTACTTGCCATCGATTTTGCAAAGGTTGCAAAGTATACATCTATTTCGTCTTGTACGCCTTGCTCTTCTCCTGCTCCAGCACCTGTTGCGCCAAGCGTTCCAAAACCATGTGCATCATCCACAAAAAGTCTGAAGTTATATTTTTTCTTTAAGGCTACAATTTCTTTTAGTTTTCCTTGTTCACCACGCATTCCAAACACACCTTCCGAAATCACTAAGATTCCTCCGCCTGTTTGTTCAGCCATTTTGGTAGCACGTTCTAAGTTTTTTTCTAAACTTTCAATGTCGTTATGCTTGAAAGTGAAACGTTTTCCCATGTGTAAACGTACCCCATCAATAATACACGCATGTGAATCTACATCGTATACAATGATATCATTTTTAGAAACTAACGCATCTACTGTAGAAACCATTCCTTGATATCCGAAGTTGAGTAAGTATGTTGCTTCTTTCTTAACAAATGCTGCCAATTCATCTTGAAGCTGCTCGTGTAAATCGGTATGACCCGACATCATTCGCGCGCCCATTGGATAGGCTGAACCATACGCTACAGCTGCTTCTCCATCTATTTTTCGAACTTCTGGATGATTTGCTAAACCTAGATAATCATTGATACTCCAAGTGATGACATCTTTTCCCTGAAATTTCATTCGGTTAGAGATTTCACCTTCTAATTTGGGAAAAACAAAATATCCTTCTGCTTGCGATGCCCATTTTCCTAGTGGTCCTTTGTCCTTGTAAATTTTAGCAAATAAATCCTTCATCTATCTAAGTTTTTCTTTATGTATCAATTCGGGTTATTGTAGTAATTTAAGAAGTTTTTATGAAAACTTCAACGGCAAAAATAAATATTTTTATGTGCCTATCATAATTATTATACTTTTATGTTTGATTGACACTTTTTTAGGAACTATTTTATGATATATACTTTTATAAAGCAAAAAAGCAGCATAATGATTACTATGCTGCTATTGAGTATGTTATAAAAAAATTCTTATTTATTTGATGTATTCAATTTTTTGTGCTTCTTCAAGGTTTTTACTGTCAAAGAATCCTTGCGAACGCATCCATTCGTCACTATAAACTTTGCTCATGTATCGGGAACCATGATCGGGAAAAATTACGATAACATTGCTGTTTTCGTCAAATTCTCCTTCTTCAGCTAGTTGTTCTATGGCTTGCATGGCTGCTCCACTTGTGTATCCAACAAAAAGACCTTCCGTTTTTGAGATTTCACGTGCTTTGTGTGCACTTTCTTCATCTTTTACTTTTACAAATTTATCAATCATATCAAAGTCTGTTGCTGTAGGAATTAAGTTTTTACCTAATCCTTCGATACGATATGGGTAAATTTCGTCTGAATCAAATTCTCTAGTTTCATGATATTTTTTCAATACCGAACCATAGGCATCTACACCTAACACACGAATATTTGGATTTTGCTCTTTAAGATATTTTGCCGTTCCAGAAATTGTTCCTCCAGTTCCACTACATGCTACAAAGTGCGTAATGTGTCCGTTGGTTTGTTTCCAAATTTCTGGACCTGTACTGTTGTAATGTGCATCAATATTAAGTTCATTGAAATATTGATTAATGTATACCGAATTTTTTGTTTCTTCATGAATACGCTTTGCAACTTGATAGTACGAACGTGGATCATCTGCACTAACGTGCGCTGGACATACATATACTTTTGCGCCCATAGAACGCAACATATCAATTTTATCTTTAGATGATTTAGAACTTACGGCTAAAATACATTCGTATCCTTTAATGATACTTACCATTGCAATGCTAAATCCTGTATTTCCTGAAGTCGTTTCTATAATAGTATCACCGGGACTCAGAATACCTTTTCGTTCTGCTTCTTCAATGATATATAAAGCGATTCTATCTTTTGTTGAATGTCCTGGATTGAATGACTCTACTTTCGCGTAGAAATTTCCTTTGATATTTTTAGTTATGTGATTTAACTTTATTAAAGGCGTATTTCCAATGAGTTCGAGTACATTATCAAAAGCATTAATTTTTTGTTCCATAAAAACTAGTAAGTTGTACAGGGTTTTATTTTTGTAAGTTTTGAAAAAATACAAAACCTTGCAAATTTAAGTTAAATTTTTTAATTATTCCTTAATATTTTCTAAGTCCAGTAAAAACGCGTATTCTTCGGCTACTTCTTTCAAAGGTTCAAAGCGTCCTGACGCGCCTCCATGTCCTGCATCCATATTGGTATGTAACAATAAAATATTGTTGTCCGTTTTTAATTCGCGAAGCTTTGCCACCCATTTTGCAGGCTCCCAATATTGCACTTGCGAATCGTGTAATCCAGTAGTCACCAACATATTTGGATAGGCTTTTGCTTCTACATTATCATACGGTGAATACGATTTCATATACGCATAGTATTCTTTATCGTTTGGATTTCCCCATTCGTCATATTCTCCAGTCGTTAATGGTATGCTATCATCTAGCATGGTGGTAATGACATCTACAAACGGAACAGTAGCAACAATTCCATTGTATAATTCAGGGTTTAAGTTTGCAATAACTCCCATTAATAATCCGCCAGCGCTTCCGCCAGAAGCGTATAAATGTTTTGGTGAGGTATATTTTTGTTCAATTAAATATTTAGAGCAATCGATAAAATCTGTGAATGTGTTTTTCTTGTCCATGAGTTTTCCATCATCATACCAGTTTCTTCCTAGGTATTCGCCTCCACGAACATGTGCAATGACATAAATAAATCCTCTATCGAGTAAACTTAAACGTGACGAAGAAAAATATGGATCAATAGTAGAACCATACGAACCATACGCATATTGCAACACAGGATTACTTCCGTCTTTTTTGATTCCTTTTTTGTACACCACTGACATTGGAATTTTTGTTCCATCAGCGGCAGTTGCCCAAAGACGCTCAGAAGTGTAATTGTTTTTATCAAACTTTCCGCCAAGGACTTCTTGTTCTTTTTTAACTTCTTTCCCTTTGGTTACCATGTTAAAATCGATTACAGACGCTGGTGTAGTCATTGCATTGTAAGTATATCGCAATGTATCCGTATCAAATTCTACATTTGTTCCCGTATTTGCGGTATAGGTTTCGTTGTCAAACGGCAAGTAATAATCTTCTTTTCCGTCCCATCGCATGATTCTGATTTTATTTAAACCATTGTCACGCTCACTTATGACTAAGAAATCTTTGAAAATTTCAATATCTTCCAATAAAACATCTGGACGATGCGGAATGATATCTTCCCAATGTTCCATACCCGTTTTATTTTCTGGCGTTTTAGAAAGTTTAAAGTTGATGGAAGCATCTTTATTACTCATTACATAGAAATGATCTTTGTAGTGCGAAATGCCATATTCTAATCCACGTACACGCTCTTGAAAGACGCTGAATTCTCCATCAGGATTATCGGCTTCTAAAATTCTGTATTCCATCGTTAATGTACTGTATGAGCCAATGACGATGTATTTTCTTGACTTTGTTTTGTATACAAAAGTGATATACGTTTCATCTTCTTCATGAAAAACTACGTGATCGTTAGCAACATCATCCCCAAGTTTGTGCTTGTATATTTTTTCAGAACGCAAGGTTTGCTCGTCTTTATTAGCATAGAATAGAGTTTTGTTATCCTTAGCCCACGTAGCACTTCCCGTGGTATTTTCAATACATTCATTATAGATTTTGCCTGTTTCCAAGTTTTTGATATGAATTGTATATTGTCGTCTACTCACGGTATCAACACCAAACGCAGCCAGTTTATTATTTGGACTGATACTGATGCCTGTGAGTTTATAATACGCATGTCCTTCTGCCATTTCATTTACATCAAACAGTATTTCTTCTGGTGCATCCAAGGTTTCTTTTCTGCGCGTATGAATTGGATAATTTTTTCCTTCTTCATACTTTTTAATGTACCAATATCCGTTCAGTTTGTAGGGTACCGAAGAATCGTCTTCTTTGATTCTTCCTTTTAGTTCTTCAAATAAATCTTTCTGAAAATCCTTCGTATGTGCAGTCATTGCATCGTTATAAGCGTTTTCAGCTTCTAAATACGCTATGACTTCTGGATTTTCTCTGTCATTCAACCAATAATAATCGTCAATTCTAACATCGCCATGTTTTTCAAGTTTTGTAGGTTTTTTGGCAATTGTTGGCACGGATAAGGTATTTTTCATGTGTAATGGATTCTTTTTACAGGAATTTATAAGTATAAAACTAATTAGTAGTATGACCCCTCTTTTTTTCATTTGAAAAGTATGTTAAAAGGTTACAATTTAATAATTTTGTAAAAATTAACCTTTAATTATATATAAATGTTTGGAGATTTAATGGGAATGATGGGAAAACTAAAAGAAACCCAGCAAAAAGTAGCAGAAACAAAAGAACGTTTACATTCCGTTTTGATTGATGAAAAAAGTTCGGATAACCTTCTAAATGTGACAGTTACCGCAAATAGAGAAATTAAATCAATTGCTATTTCAGATGCGTTATTACACGATAAAGAGCAGTTGGAAGATTATTTAATTTTAACATTAAATAAAGCCATAAAACGTGCTGGAGAAGTGCACGAGACAGAAGTTGCCGCGGTTGCCAAAGACGGAATGCCAAATATTCCTGGAATGGACATGTTTTCATAAGCTACAAAAAATATCGTATTGTGTAAAGAGCAGCTTTGTAAGTTGCTCTTTTTTTTGATTCGGAAGTTAAAATATAGCATTCGGAAACTAACTTAAAATTTCCATTTAAATACGCTTACTTTTAAACTGTCGACATCAAAATATACGAACCTAAAATACATTTATTATGAAAAAAAGAAGTTTAAAAAGTTTAGCATTGAATAAAGAGTCCATAGCGACCTTTCATGAAACTATTTTCGGAGGCGCTGTTAGATCTGACTCAAAAACGAAACCTATTTCAGATCCTTTAACAGTCACAAATGAGCCATTGCCATTGACCGTAGACATTAATGATTGTCCAGATAACAGTTTAGCAGGCGATTGTTCTTTAGGATATTGCCCTGAATCATTTTGGTGTTAATAATCCTTTTGCATACAAAAAAAGGGAAGCCAATTGGCTTCCCTTTTCTATAATATATATTTTTAAAATCTTAGTTCTTTTGATCTAACACTCTAAATTGTGTTCTTCTGTTTGCTAAGTGCTCTCTTTCTGTACAAGAAACACCATCAGCACATCTATTTACCAGATTTCTTTCTCCGTATCCGTTAGAAACAATTTTACTAGCGTTGATTCCTTTAGAAATTAAGTAGTTTGTAACTGCTTGTGCTCGTCTTTGTGATAACGCTTCGTTGCTTTCTTTTGTTCCTCTAGAATCTGTATGAGAAGCAATTTCTACTGAAACTCCTGTTTGTAGTACAGGTAATAATTTAGCATCAATTTCACGCTTTGCAGCATCTGTTAATGTTGCACTACCTAAATTCCAATTGATGTTAAGATCGTTGTATGTTAAAAATTTACAATCAACTTCTTTCCAAGTAGTTAATCCACCTTTCTGAGTCAATACTTCTTTCGTCACTGTTTTGTAAACCGCAGGAACATCTGTTGCTACTACATTAGCATCTTGTACTAATTTAGTAGTTTTTAAGGTAGTTTCTTTTTGAGCTATTGGAATTGCTCTAGAAGCTGGAGCAGCTGTCATTACAGTTTTCGTAAATGTTTTGCTTACTGAAGGAATATCTTCTACACGTGTAGTTTCGTTTGTAATGATTGTTTTCTTTACGGTTTCAGTAACTTGTGGAATTTCAATTCGTTCCGTAGTTGGAGGTGTTACCATCACTCTACGCTTCATTGTTTTTCTTACTTCTGGTACATCAACAATACGCGTTGTAGGTGGTGTAACCATTACTGTTTTCTTGATCGTTGTTGTTACCGCAGGAATAGGAATTACTCTTGTACTTGCAGGCTTTACCATGATAGTTCTTGTGAAAGTTGCTTCACCACATGGTTTTCCTCCATTATTGTTAGGATCACAATCTGGTGTTCTTACAGAAGAAGCATCCGCAGCTAAACGTTTTACTGGAATTGTAACATTTTGTGCAGGAATAGCTTTGTAACACCAATATCTACAATCCTCAGGGTTTGATGAGTTACAATCTGCTGGTGGGAGTTTACTCATTTGCCATTCAGCAGCAGCTGGTTTTACCTCAACCGACTCATAGTCACTTGTAAAAGATGCAGGAACTACTTTAATTGAAGAACCATATTCTCTTTTCTTGTACGTAATTGTTTCTGTTCCCCATTCGGCTGGAATTACTTCCATACGTTGAGAAGCTTCTTTTGTTGTAATCACTACTTCTCTTGTTTCGTAAACTGCTGGGACAATTACTACTTTTTGATATGCAGGTTGTGTAACCACTTCAAAAGTTCTGTTTTCGTAAACCGCAGGAACAACTTTTAAGCTGTAACTTGCTTCTCTTACGACAACAGTTTCAGTATCTCTACTTGTTTGTGATGGGACTCTCACTAAACGTTGAGATGCTTCTTTTGTAACTACTTCAAAAGATTCAGTTCCGTACTCAGCTGGTACAATTGCTAGTTCTTCACCAGATGTCTTTGATACCACAGTTTCGTTCACAGTAGTAAACTGAGCTGGAGATACTTTTAGCTTTTTGTAAGCTGGAGATACCATAATTTGTACTTCTTGGTTTTCGTACACGTCAGGAGTTACACAACGGACGTAACATTTTCCAGGTTCTGGGTTTGTTGGCAAGTCTTGTCCAAAGGCAAAAGACCCAATGGCTAAGGCTAGTCCAAATAATAGTTTTTTTCTCATGTCTTAAATGATTATTTATTAATTGTTGTTATTAATGATTAACAAGGTACGAAATTATCTATTTAGAAAGTGAAACCATTATTGAGATGCTATGCGTACATACTATTTAGATTAAATACATTTATTATCGATTAACTACATTTTTTCAGGAAAAACCCTGTATAAACTTTCTGAATTGCAGCAAATAGGATTTCTTTTCCAAGATATTTTTGATATATTTACTACATCTAACTAAATCTCTAATTAACTATGTTTGAATTATTCCAAAGTGAAAACAATCAAAAGTTTTACTTCAATTTAAAAGCTAAGAATGGGCAAATTATTATGTCTAGTCAAGGATACGCTGATAAAAGCGGCGCAAAAAACGGTGTTGAATCTTGTAAAAAGAATTCTACAGATGATAGTAAATTTGAACGAAAAACTGCTAAAAATGGAAAGTTTCATTTTAGTTTAAAAGCTGGAAATGGACAAATTATTGGAAGTAGTCAAATGTATGCGAGCGAAGCAGGAATGGAAAACGGAATTGAATCCGTTAAGAAAAATGCTGGAAGTGCAGAAGTGAAAGACTTAACTGAATAGACAGTTTATAGGAATACAAAATAGAGGTTGTTTGAAAGTTATAACTTTCAAACAACCTCTATTTTTTTATGATTTTACATGATTTTTTGAATGATTTTTAAAAATTCTCGATGCATGTCAGCAGTATAATCTAAATGTGTTACAATTCGCAACTTTCCACTTCCCATACCAATCAAGTCAATTCCTAGTGCTTCAAGTTTGTCTAAAAAAGCACGTTCGTCAATACCATCTTGCAGATAGAAAATAATAATATTGGTGTCAATGGGTTCTACTTTTTTGATGAATGCCAATGTTTCTAAAGTCTTCCCTATTTCTTTTGCTTTTTCATGATCTTCTGCCAAACGCTCCATTTGATGGTCTAACGCGTACGTTCCGGCAGCAGCCAAATATCCAGCCTGACGCATTCCGCCACCTAAGATCTTACGAATTCTCAATGCTTTATGAATTGTTTCTTCATTTCCAATCAATACAGAACCAACAGGACAACCTAATCCTTTTGATAAACATACCGAAATAGTGTCAAATAGTTTTCCATACTGTGCTGGTGTTTCTCCTTTTTCAACCAACGCATTCCACAAACGTGCGCCATCTAGGTGAAACCCTAAATCGTGTTCTTTGGCAACTGCATGAATTTTTTCAATTTCATTAAAATCCCAACATGCGCCGCCGCCTCTATTTGCCGTATTTTCTATCGCGATCAACGCTGTTAACGGACTGTGATAAAAATCAGGCGGATTTATAGCAGCTTTGGCTTGTTCGGCCGTAAACATTCCGCGATGTCCATCAATCAATTTGCAGGAAGCGCCACTATTAAAACTCACGCCGCCACCTTCATAATTATAAATATGTGCATCTTTATCACAAATCACTTGATCGCCCGGATTGGTGTGTAATTTGATCGCTGTCTGATTTGCCATCGTTCCACTCGGGAAAAATAAGGCTGCTTCTTTTCCGAACATTTCGGCTACTTTTTGCACTAAATGATTTACAGATGCATCTTTCTTAAACACATCATCGCCCACATTGGCTTCAAACATTGCTTTGAGCATTTGTGGGGTTGGCTTGGTAACCGTATCGCTTATTAAATTGATTCGCATTCTTCTTTTGGTATTTGGTATTTGGTATTTGGTATTTGGTATTTGGTAAAATTAAAAAACTTCTACATTGATTATTCTTTATTCGATATTTTAAGTTTTTCAAAAAAGTTTCGATCAAAAATCATCAATCGTACATCATATATCGACAAGCATCCGTTCCAATTGGCGAACCATCTGGAATTTTTGGAGAAGCTTCTAGCTTAAACTTTTCTGGATGCTTTTTAAACTGTTCAAACATTCTAAAATAATAGAATTGATAAGCTCTTTCTTCTTCTGGGAAATTTTTAGCTCTTAAATTATCTTCCGCTTTCCATAGTAGATAATGACTTTTTGCTTTTACGGCTGGCGAAGAATTTTCATGTTGTGTCAAATTCATCAAATGTTTTAATACGTTTACATTCACTACATGTCCTAATTCGCTTTCATGAGCGTCTGAATACGTTTTATACAGGGTGTTTTTTAAAACTTCGTCCACCATTTCTTGGAAACCCAATTGATCTTCATCTAAACTTTTTTGTTGAATTAATCGCGCAGCACGTTCGGGATGAAATAAAAACGATAAAGTCATATTACTAGCAGTTTCTGCCGGTGCAGTTGCATCAAAGCCTACGCCTGTATTTCCTTTAAAAGACTCTCTTGATCGCCCGTAGGTATAAGCTCTTGGAGGAAATAAATCGAGTTTATCTTGCGGAATTTTAAGTGTTTTCGCGTCGAGCGTTTTTAGTAAAACAGCCAATGCTTCACGTTGTTTTTTTGGCGAAACAACTTTCATTATTAACTGTCCATCGTTTTTAGTAGCGTAATTATAGTCTAAACCGCCCACAAGTTTGGATGTGGCTTCTGTTTGGTATCTGTGAAAGAAATACAACGGCACAAAAACATCTTCTAAAACCGTATAGGGTTCATAACTCCGAATGTTATCTTTGGAGAAATTCTTAATTGCCAATGATCTTACATCAAGTACATTTTGCAATTCTTCGGCAGCACTTTTTCCATTGTCCCACAAATGTGCATTTGCGTGTGCGCCGCCAGCTGGACGCGCATCTGAATCTGAAATAAAACGATGTCCTTCTTGATACGACTTATCTATTATTTTTAATAATGCTGCTTGTTCCGCTTGCACTGCATTGAACTCGCTGTATGAATAGGCTACGGTAACTTTGTCCCATGAACCAATTCCTGTGGCGTACGCGTTCGATAAATCAATTTTTCCATCTGTAATTTTCACGGTTGGATGCGGATAGTCCATCACTGAGCTTCGATTATTAGTACTTGCAGCGAAGTTGTGTGCAAAACCAATAGTGTGTCCAACTTCATGTGCTGATAATTGTCGAATTCTCGCCAACGCCATTTCCAACATCGGTTGATGATTTGCGTCATTGTTTGCAAAAGGTGCGTTCATCAAAGCTTGCGCAATGAGAAAATCTTGACGAATCCGCAAACTTCCCAAACTTACATGTCCTTTGATGATTTCTCCTGTTCGCGGATCTACCACGCTGGCACCATAACTCCAACCACGTGTAGAT
>CAYGPQ010000126.1:0-10671 GCA_964351775.1 uncultured Kordia sp.
GAAGAAATAGGAAAAGCATACGAAGACATTGGTTTTGTTGCTTTAAAAGGACACTTTTTAAGTGATACTTTAGTCGATAATTTATATGATGAAATCAAAAAGTTCTTCGCATTACCTATAGAAACCAAAAGCAGCTATGAAATTGAAGGAATTGGCGGGCAACGCGGATATGTTTCTTTTGGAAAAGAAAGTGCCAAAGGTAGAAAAGTAGGCGATTTAAAAG
Source organism: uncultured Kordia sp. (assembly GCA_964351775.1). Lineage (GTDB taxonomy): Bacteria > Bacteroidota > Bacteroidia > Flavobacteriales > Flavobacteriaceae > Kordia. The sequence continues at coordinate 224 of CAYGPQ010000126.1, forward strand.
AATTTTGGCATTTTGGTCAATATGTAGAAGATAATGACAAACTAAAAGCTGAATATCCTGATAATGTAACCGTTACGGAATTACCTGAATTCAATAAGGTTGGAAAAGAAACCTATAAAATGCTTGAGAAAACAGGCGTTTACGTATTAAGAGCTTTAGCATTATACTTAGGATTGGATGAATTTTATTTTGATAATTTCATCAAAAACGGAAATAGTATTTTGCGTCCAATTCACTATCCACCAATTACAAACGAACCGAAAGATGCTGTTCGTGCTGCGGCGCATGGCGATATCAACCTAATTACTTTATTAATGGGATCGCAAGGAAAGGGTTTGCAAGTACAACGTCATGATGGCGAATGGCTAGATGCAATTGCTGAGCCGGATGAATTGGTCATCAATGTAGGCGATATGTTATCGCGTCACAGCAATAACAAACTAAAATCTACGATACATAGAGTGGTGAATCCGCCAAGAGAACTTTGGGGAAGCTCACGCTACTCTATTCCATTCTTTATGCACCCTATAAGCGAAATGCCGCTCGATTGTTTGGAAAATTGTATTGATGAAAACAATCCAAAGAAATTTGAAGATATTACTGCTGGCGAATTTTTAAGTCAGCGACTCATTGAACTTGGATTGATAAAAAAGTAATCATAAAAGGAAAATTGAACAATTTCCCAAAGATATTTTACAACACTAATGGCTTTGCTGTTAGTGTTATTTTTTGAAATTAATTATGATAATTTTCATAGTTGTCATCAAGTAAATTAAGTATATTTAAAGTCAATTAATTACATACGTTTACGGATTGAGCGAAAACGTAAAAGAAACCTTATGACAAAGAAAAAACTCAGTAGTTTAGAAGATTTAGGAGGATTTGTATTTTCCACCAATGATGATTTTGAATTAAAAAATGATGCCGCAGACGAAACCTTACCTTCCAAAGAACAATACTTGGAAGCGCACTTTAGCAACAAAGGTCGTGGTGGAAAAATTGTAACCGTTGTGACAGGTTTTATAGGTACAGAAGATGATTTAAAAGCCTTAGGGAAACTGTTAAAAGTAAAATGTGGCGTTGGCGGAAGCGTAAAAGACAATGAAATTATCATTCAAGGAAATTACCGTGATAAAATTGTGCAAATTCTACAAAAAGAAGGATATAATGTAAAACGTGTTGGCGGATAAATGAATCATAAAATACTACATATTCTTAATGGCGATAGTTTAGTGGAACGACTGGAAACTATTGAAATTCATGACGACCAACTGGTTTGGCGCGAAATGTTATGCGAAGGAAAAACGGTATTTGATTTAAAATCGGACGCTTTTAAAAACGAACGAATTGCCTACTTACAACAATTCAATGCTACTGAAGAAACATATACTGAATCTTTTCTAACTCCATTATTAACAACCGATTACACGAAATATGCTTCTATTGTATTATGGTTTGAATACGATTTATTCTGTCATATTAATATGATTGCAGCTTTGAGTTTTTTGAAACAACTACATATTTCAACTCCAATATACTTAGTTTGTAGCGGTTGGATTGATGGAGAAACCAACCTAAAAGGATTGGGAGAACTGACCGACTTACAACTAGAAGAACATTACAAAAACAAAATTGAGCTTACAAAAGAAGACCTACGATTGGCCGATGAATTATGGCGATTGTATTGTACAAACGATCACACCATCTTTAAAAGATATATAATGGTCAAATCTTCATTTCCATACTTATCCAACTGTATCAATGCGCATTTAAAACGATTTCCTTCCGTAGAGAGCGGATTGAATGTATTAGAAACACATATTCTTAAAATCATTCATAAAGAAGAAATCAAAAACACACGACAACTCACGGGTTATATCTTGCAATACCAAGGATATTATGGCTTCGGAGATTTACAAATACAAAATATAATCACTAAATTAGCTTCCTTTTTTGAAACAAAAAAGGAACGTTTAATCTTAAATAGACAAGGACTTTTAGCGATGGATCATATAAAAAGTTTCTATGATCAGCTTACGGATGATACCGTTTTTGGCAATTGTAAAAAATATGAATTTTGCTATCATCCATCAAAACAAATACTTACAAAACATGAGTAAAATAGCCGAATCAGAATTGATCTTAAATCCTGACGGAAGTATTTATCACTTAAATATTCTTCCTGAAGATATCGCGCCAACCATCATTACAGTTGGAGATCCAGACAGGGTTGCTTCTGTTAGTAAATACTTTGACACCATAGAAGTACAAAAAGCTAAGCGAGAATTTGTCACACATACAGGAACACTCAACGGAAAACGTATTACCGTATTATCTACCGGAATTGGAACAGATAATATTGACATTGTTTTCAACGAATTGGATGCACTTGTCAATGTAGATTTCAAAAAGAGACAAGTGAAAGAAAATCTGACACAGCTTGATATCATTCGTATCGGAACTTCAGGTGCTATTCAGGCAGATATTCCTGTTGACAGTTTTCTCATTAGTGAAGCTGCCATTGGTTTTGATAGTTTATTACACTTCTACGAAAGTGATCATGTATTAAATCATGAACTTTCAGCAGCTTTTGTACAACAAACCAAATGGTCGCCTAAAAAATCAATTCCGTATGTTGTGAAAGCAAATCAACAATTAATCGACCAATTTTCGTCCCAACAAACGGTTACTGGCTTTACAGCAACTAATGTTGGATTTTATGGGCCGCAAAGTAGAAAAATACGCTTAAACGTTCAAGATGAGAAGCTAAATGACAAATTAGCCGCTTTTCGTCATCAAGATAAAAAAATAACAAACTTAGAAATGGAAACTGCTGGAATTTACGGATTGGCAAATCTATTAGGACATCGCTCCATTTCTATGAATGCAATTATTGCGAATAGACCTTTGGGACAATTTAGCAAAACCCCTAAAAAAACTGTCGATCGATTGATTCAATATACCTTAGGTAAATTAGGATCATAAAAAAGTCTCAACATGAAGAAAATAAATATTGGTGGTGTTCCTGAGCATTTTAACTTAGCTTGGTATCTTACACTAAAAGAACGTGCCTACGAAAAAGAAGGAATCAGTTTGAGATGGAAAGATTATCCAGGTGGAACTGGTGCTATGTGCAAAGCACTTCGAAGCGAAAAAATTGACATCGCAGTGATTCTTACCGAAGGAATTATCAAAGATATCATCGACGGAAATCCATCTAAAATTGTACAAACCTTTGTGCAATCACCCTTAATTTGGGGAATTCACGTTGCTGCGGATTCAACATACAACACTATAGACGATTTAGAAGGTACTAACGCTGCTATCAGTAGATACGGTTCAGGTTCGCATTTAATGGCGTATATCAATGCTGAAAATAACGGTTGGGATACGGAAAACTTAGGTTTTGAAGTCATTAATAACTTAGAAGGAGCTATTGATGGATTAAACAAAGGAAAAGGCGATTACTTTATGTGGGAACATTTTACCACAAAACCATTGGTAGATCAAGGAATTTTTAAAAGAGTAGCCGATTGCCCAACGCCTTGGCCCTGTTTTGTAATTGCAGTGCGAAATGATCTGTTAGCGCAAGATGAAGAAACAGTTAAAACCATATTACGGATTATCAATGAAATGACATCGGATTTAAAACAAATTCCGAATATCGATGAAATGATTGCTACTCGTTATGAACAGCAATTAGAAGATGTACAAAAATGGTTGTCGTTAACCGAATGGAGCCAAGAACTCATTGACGAAGAAACCATTACCAAAGTGCAAGACAAACTTCTTAGTTTAGACATTATTCCTGAAAAGTGGGATTATGAACAGCTCACACATAAAATTTCGTAAATTATAATTACCAATCATCGATAAAGCGTTCAATAGAACGTTTTTTTTATACCTTAACAAAATCAATTGTTTCACTATCAGCAGTTTACGTTTTTAAACACGTAGAAACACCTGTTTTCCTAGGGGCTTTTTCCCCTTTTGAAAAGGGGAAAAATGTCGGTGAATGGTACTTTTTCCTCTGTGAATCGACAAAAAAGAACGTTTTTATGTAACTTAACGATAATTTAAACAGGTAAACGATTAAATGTTTCGGTTTAGAGTAACGATAGTACATTTGTTTCAGAAAGCAATAAGGGCAAAACATTGTTTTCTAAAGTAAACAATTTATCAGATTATTAACATTACAACTAACTATCATTATGAAAAAATCAATACTATTAATCGCAGCAGCAGCAGGATTATTTTTAGCATCTTGTGGATCAAACTGTATGGGAAAAGGCGTTAACTTCGCTGATAACTCAGACGATGTAAAAGAAAATTATATCATGACAGCTGACGATACTTCTTGTGTAGAAGTTTACTAAAGAAAAACTATCCAATTATATATAAAGGTTGTAGCATTTTATGCTGCAACCTTTTTTCGTTTATACAATTTTTGAGTATGCTTATATTTTTTCTCATTATCTTCTGAAAAACAGACTATTACATGACGTAATTCAAACTAAAAACCAGCACTTCGAATGATTTTCGACAGAGAATCGTATTAAGAAAGGCATTTTTAAAGCATGCAAACGGATATCAAATTCAGGTTTATGATTTTATTCATTCAAATCGTAGCTTCCTATAATTATATTGTTTACCTTATAAGATTAGGTTCGTGTTAAAATGCTTAGTTAGCGAACTGACCTCATTTTCTCCAAACTTAGCTATTATCTAACACTATACTTAAAGAATGAAAATTGTAATACTATCTCAGAATCCCAATCTATATTCTACCAAACGTCTTATAGAAGCTGGAACTGAAAAAGGTCATGATATGCAAATTATTGACCATTCAAAATGTGATCTTATTATTGAAAAAAAGAAACCAGGACTCATCTATAAAGGAAAAGAAGTTGAAGGTGTTGATGGAGTTATTCCTCGAATTGGTTCATCCATTACTTTTTAGGGTACTGCAGTAGTACGTCAATTTGAAATGATGAAGATTTTTACAGCAGTAGAATCACAAGCACTGGTACGCTCTCGTGATAAATTGAGAAGTCTTCAAATCTTATCAAGAGCTGGCTTAGGATTACCCAAGACTGTTTTTAGTAATTACTCCAAAAATGTCAGTACAATCATAGAAAATGTAGGTGGCGCGCCTGTTGTAATCAAATTATTAGAAGGAACGCAAGGACTTGGTGTAGTATTGGCAGACAATCAAAATTCGGCAGAATCTATATTGGAAGCTTTTAATGGATTAAAAGCACGTGTAATAGTACAAGAATTCATCAAAGAAGCAAAAGGTGCTGATCTTAGAGTTTTTATTGTAGATGGTGTTGTGGTTGGTGCCATGAAGCGTCAAGCGAAAGAAGGAGAATTTAGATCGAATCTTCATCGTGGTGGTTCTGCAAATATCGTGGAACTTACTGATGAAGAAGAAAACGCCGCGCTGAAAGCTGCCAAAGCTTTGGGACTCGGAGTTGCTGGAGTAGATATCTTACAATCATCAAGAGGTCCATTAATCTTAGAAGTAAACTCTTCTCCTGGTTTGGAAGGCATAGAATCTGCTACCGGAAAAGATATTGCAGGACAAATCATTAAATACGTGGAAAGAAATGCTGAATAATAGTATTGAAGTTTTAGGGAAATCAATTTCTCAAGGAAAAGGCTTGCAAATTAACTTAGATATTGCAAAACTACATACGCGTACCAAAATAGAAGTACCGATTATTATTGAGCGAGCTAAAGAAGCTGGTCCTACCATTTTAATAACAGGTGGTATTCATGGAGATGAAATCAATGGTGTGGAAATTGTGCGACAAATAGTCGCTAAAGGCTATAACAAACCGCAAAAAGGCATGGTCATTTGCATTCCAGTTGTGAATATTTTCGGTTTTTTAAATTTAAGTCGTGAATTTCCTGATGGTAGAGATTTGAATCGTGTATTTCCGGGATCAAATAGAGGATCGTTAGCGAGTATTTTTGCGTATAATCTCATGAAAGAAATTGTACCACTAGCCGATTACTGTTTAGATTTCCATACTGGAGGCGCCAATCGTTTTAATGCAGCTCAAATACGAATCAATGAAGGCGATGCAGAAAGCTTAGAATTAGCGAAAATATTTGGTGCACCATTCATCATGCAATCCAAACAAAGAGAAAAATCATATAGAGAGTCTGCTATAAAATTAGGCAAAAAAGTCTTATTATTTGAAGGCGGAAAATCACTAGACTTAAATAAATCTATCACTGAAACTGGAGTCAATGGTGCATTAAAACTCATGCAGCATTTGGGAATTAGAGATTTTCAAAAAGAACTCGAAAAAGAAACTCAAAAAAATAAAACTCCAATCATCATCGAAAAATCTAAATGGATAAGAGCTAGGTATTCTGGGATGTTTCGGACGGATGTTGAACTTGGAAAATTATATCAAAAAGGCGATAAAATTGGCAGCATTTCAGATCCGTTTGGGTATTTTGAAAAAGACATCAAAGCACCAAATAAGGGTTATGTTTTCTGCATAAATGAAGCCCCAATTGTGAATAAAGGCGATGCTATTATTCACATTTCCATCGAGGAATGAGTCTATTATTCTAAATCACTGTTGTCCGACTAAAGATAAAAGACCGCTACGTTGTTAGATTATAGAATCAAGACAAATTAGTAATTAACTGAAAAACAGGGCTGATAATTATATATTTTTATTCTTGCAAAAATAATTTCCTTACTGTGATTGGAATTAACCAAAAGCATGATGGTTCATCAAAGATGTTTTAAAACTCTTTCATAGAAAGGTTTTTAAAAGAATGTGAAAGATTTTATAGGACACTAATGATTCTGAATACAATTTTTTAATAAAAAATTACTTATACTGACGTTTTTTGAATCCAAATCACGTCGGTTTTACATCTCAATACCAAATACTCACTTCTCAATACTAAAAACTAAAATCGCTCTCACTACCAACGAATGCCTTCTATACGCTTACTGACTAAATGGTCATTACAGCGACTAAAATGTTTATTATCAAACCAAAAACCTCTATTGGCGCTCAGTGGCGACGGATGTCCTGAAGTCAATACATAATGCTTATTTGTATCTACCTTTGCTCCTTTTTTCTTGGCAAATCCACCCCATAGCAAAAAGACAATATTCTCTTTTTTCTCAGAAATCATTTTAATCACAGCGTCTGTAAACGTTTCCCAACCTTGTTTTTGATGACTTCCTGCTTCATGCGCTCTCACGGTTAAGGTTGCGTTTAACAACAACACACCTTGTTTTGCCCAACGTTCTAAATTGCCACTAACTGGCGGTGCAATTCCGATATCGCGTTTGATCTCTTTAAAAATATTTTGCAATGATGGCGGATGCGGAATATCATCATTCACAGAAAAACACAAACCATTGGCTTGTCCGACATCATGATACGGATCTTGACCAATAATCACCACTTTCAATCGATGAAAAGGACACTGATCAAATGCTGCAAAAATATCCTTTCCATTCGGAAAACACTGATTTGCTGCATATTCTGATTTCACAAAAGATGTCAACTCTTTAAAGTATGGTTTCTCAAATTCATCTTTCAAATGAAATTTCCAGCTTTCGTCAATTTTTATGTTCATATTTATTATAATTTTATGTTCTTTTCTTTGCTTTCCCAAAGAAAATGAACCAAAAGAAAGGGAACTTTTATGAGGTGTTTTTATTTCTTTTTCTTCCAAAAGAAATAAAACCGTAACTCAAATCCTAAATTTCTTCCAAGGCTTCAGAAATTTTTAACGGATTTGATTTACTACACTGCATAAAAGAACGAAAATCTACTTCATTTCAACCGAGTCAAAAAGTATCAAAAACTTACTATATTATCTTTTCAAGCTTATTTCTAAATAAAATTTTAAATAAGTACCTTTGCCATCGGCTTCCATACACGCTATAATGCAGATTACAATTAGCCCAAATTTACAATGATTAAAATACATTCCAAAACATTAGATGATTTAGAATTTGAAACAGTTTTACAACAGGTTTCAACACATGCCGTTACCGCTTTCGGAAAGCAAAAAATTAGTGAGACACAACCTTTTGAAGACAAAGGGGTATTGCTCACGAATTTAGCGTACGTAAACGAATATTTAGCATCTTTTGCGAACGAAAACGTAATTCCGAATCATGGTTTTGAAGGAATATCATTGGAAATCAAATTATTAGCGATTGAAAACAGCTTTTTAGAAATTCAAGGATTTCGTAAAATTTCTGCCATTTCAAGTGCGGTGAATCTATTATTAAAGTTTTTAAAGAAGTTTCAAGAATACTATCCAACCTTACAATCGCGCGCGGAACAAATTGAATTCACCAAAGATATCGTCACGGCAATTGACAATGTCATCAATCGTTTTGGCGAAGTAAAAGATTCGGCTTCTCCGAGTTTGGGACAAATACGACGGGGAATTTTAAGCATTCGAGGGAAAATCAATCAGAGTTTTTCTTCTGCCTTGAGCAGATACAATCAGGCAGATTATTTAGATGAAATTCGTGAAACAGTTGTAGATAATCGTAGAGTTTTAGCTGTAAAAGCCATGTATCGACGTAAAGTCAAAGGTGCCATTATGGGAAATTCTAAAACGGGTAGTATTGTCTATATTGAGCCAGAAATTACGCTGCAATATTCACGTGAGTTGACCAATTTAGAATATGAAGAAAAAGAAGAAGTCACGCGGATTCTAAAAGAACTGACCGATTTTATTCGTCCTTTTGCGCCGGTTTTGGAGCAATATCAAGACTTTTTAAGCGATTTAGATGTGAGTTATGCCAAAGCAAAATACGCAGATTCTATGAACGCTATTTTGCCTGAAATTTCAGAAGAACGCACGTTATTACTGAAAGAGGCATATCATCCACTCCTCTATTTGACGAATAAAGAGCGAAAAGAAAAAACCTATCCACAAACCATTGAACTCAAAAGCGACAATAGAATTATCGTCATTTCTGGACCAAATGCTGGTGGAAAAAGTATAACATTAAAAACTATTGGATTGTTGCAAGTAATGTTGCAAAGCGGCCTATTAATTCCGGTGCATGAACGTAGTAAAGTCTGTTTGTTTGAACGAATTTTAACTGATATTGGAGATAATCAATCTATTGAAAATCATTTAAGTACGTATAGTTATCGCTTAAAACAGATGAACTATTTCTTGAAAAAATGTAATAGTAAAACCTTGTTTTTGATTGACGAATTCGGAACAGGAAGTGATCCAGAATTAGGTGGCGCGTTGGCAGAAACTTTTTTAGAAGTCTTTTACGAACGAGAAGCTTTCGGAATCATCACGACGCACTATTCCAACTTGAAATTATTAGCAAACGAATTGCCGCACGCTACCAACGCAAATATGTTGTTTGACAGTAAAACTTTGTTGCCAGTGTATAAATTGGCATTGGGACAAGCTGGAAGTTCGTTTACATTTGAAGTGGCGCAGAAAAACGGAATTCCGTATAGCTTGATTAATAGAGCTAAGAAGAAAATTGAAGGTGGAAAGGTTCGTTTTGACGCTACTATTGCAAAATTGCAGAAAGAACGCAGCGCGATGGAGAAAACTTCAAGTTCCTTAAAAACGGAAGAAATCAAAGCGCGAGAAGAAAATGAGCGTTTAGAAACCTTGAATACTAAAATGAAATCAAAGTTGGAAAGCTACCAACAATTGTACGATCACGACAAACGAATGATTCATTTAGGGAATAAAATCAACGAAATTGCCGAACAGTATTTTGACTCTAAAAAGAAACGTCCACTAATTTCTGAGTTTCTGCGCATTGTAGAAACGGAGAATTCAAAACGTAAAAAGCAAACTGTACAGGAAAAGAAGAAACAGAAAGTCAAGCAACAAGAAGCAAAAAAAGAAGTCATTCAAAAAGTTGCCGTGATTCGGGAAGAAAAGAAAGTTGCCAAACAAAAAGCAGTAAAAAAAGAAGCTGAAAAGCCAAAACCAATCTTAAAAATCGGCGATCGCGTTCGCATGCAAGACGGAAAAGCAGTTGGAAGCATTGATAGTCTGGAAAAAGGCAAAGCCGTGGTGAATTACGGAATGTTTACCACGACGATTTCTGTGACGCAGTTGGAGTTGGTGCAGGCGGGGAAATAGTTGACAGTTCTCAGTTGTCGGTTTTCAGTTGACAGTTGGACGCGCTTTGCGCTTGGAATCGCTTCGCTCTTGGTATGTTAGACTTTTAGACTATTTTTTTAATTTTAGTTTTTTCACTTCAACATTCGATATTCAGTATTCACTTGGCGGTTGCCAGTTTTCAGTTGTCGGTTTTCCAGTCTCACTTCAACATTCGATATTTTTTATTCGATATTCAGTATTCACTTGGCGGTTGTCAGTTGTCGGTTGTCGGTTGTCGGTTGTCGGTTTTCCAGTCTCACTTCGATATTCGATATTTTTTATTCGATATTCAG
>CAYGPQ010000127.1:0-10387 GCA_964351775.1 uncultured Kordia sp.
CTTGGATTTTTATAATATAATCAACTCAAATAGAGTTATTTTCTGAATGCGCCTAAGAAAAGAGAAGCGATGATGACCATCTTAGCTATTTCAGAAGAAATGGGCAAAGAAGAAATGTTAAGTTCTATTAAAGATTTAGCAGGTTACTTGGAAAGCATTTCCAAGCAAGGAAAAAAATAAACTGCAACAAAAAAAACCGAACAACAATTTCCATAACTGCTGTTCGGTTTTTTAATATATTTTTCCATTAATATGCGATAACCCTTTTTTTGGTCTATATTCTATGCTCTAACAGCGCAGCGGTCTTGTATCTTTTGTAAGACAGACAGTCGCAAAATAGTTCTAAATGCTACAAACTATACACAAATCGAAACGTAACAAATCGCGGCTGAATAAACGTCTCAGAAGTAAATACCGATAAATTATTCGCGCTGTTTCGTACTTGCGAATCAATATCTAAAATATTCGTTGCTTTCAATTCATATTCCCATTTGGCATCACGGTCTTTTCGGTACGAAAGTGTCGCATTCCACGTTTGGAACGATTGCGATTCGCCATTGCCTAAATCTTGATTCGTATAGGTATAATCGGTACGGAACGTCAATCGTTTCCATAAATACGCATCAAAATCTATCGATGGAGCCGTTGTCACAAACTTGGTCTTACGACTTCCTTGCGTATTGTTAGTCACTTGATAGCGGTAACTTACACTTACGTTGGGAGCTTCTCTATAATTGGTTCTCACGCTCGGCGTATAGGTTTGCGTATACCCTTCATTCAACGATTGCTGTCCTTGAATAAACTGATTGATTTTACTGTAATTAAAACTTGCATTTAAGCTACCGCGAATCTTCCCAAACGTACGTTGCACACGTCCAAAAACATTGACATTTTCATCGGCAAAATTAGAATTGAAAAACGTATTGGTACGGATGACACTTTCAAAGTTGGTCAAACCACGTACTTGGTCAATATTACTAGAATACGATGCTCTGGCAAATACATTTGTATAATTGAACAGATTGAAACTCGTATACACTAAACTCACATTGTGCGACAAGGCATTCTGTAAATTAGGTTCCCCAAATTGATAACTATTAAAGTTGTTCATCACCAAACCTTCTGCCAATCGGGTGACGTCGGTAAACTGATTTCGCATGTCATAACGCAAGGTCAAGGCTTCACTCTTTTTAAACTGAATGCGCGTTTCGAAATCGGGCAACACTCTAAAAAAGTTATCCTTAAAAGTCTCTCCAAACTGTGTATTGTTGTTTCCATACGCATGTACTGAAAAACCAGGTGTAAACGTGAACTTCCCGCTTTTCAATCGGTAATGCACACCTAAATATACATCACTGAAATTGTATTCGGTATCGTTGGTGGCGCGTCCATCATTAAAGATTGGTGTTGGATTTAGTGTCAATCCAGGACCTAAAAACTGGAAAAGATTGGAATTGAATTCTTGACGACTCAAAATAGTTCCCAGTGTGATGTTGATATTACTTTTTGCATTTAAAATATTGTAATAATCCAATTTCGCATCGAGTTGATTGGACTTGATACGTCGGTTTTGATTCAAATTATAATTGTTCAAAGAAGTATCTAATCCTAAAGCAGCTGCAGTGGTATCAAAAGCATCTAAACTATTCGGATCATTTCCTAAAGTCGCATTGTAAAAAGGATCTTCATTTTTCAATAAATGTTGCGCTTCAAAAGCGAAAATATTCGTTTCGTTGAGCGTATAATAATAGTTTATGTTTTGATTGATGCTATACGGAGTAACTTCATCCAATTGATTGGTATTGCCAATCACCGAAGAAAATACATTTTGTTTTTGTGAATCGTTTGAAATACGTCCTAAAATATCATAATCTAATTGATTGTTCGCATTCGGTTTGTACGAGGCGCTTAATTTCATGAGTACTTGATCCGAACGTTCTCGGCTTCGTTGTTCCGTAGCTTCATCAGGAATTCCTAATTCTGGATCTGTATATTGTACAAAACTAGTTTCTCTGGAAAGTATTCTACTGCTGTTATAAATAAGGAATCCGCTGAAATCCAATGCCTTGTTTGGTGAATAGCTAAAGTTTCCGGTGGCTAGTTTGTTTTCAATTTCTAAGGCATTCGCTTGATTCGTTAAGAAGTTGAGTCCATTATCTCCCAAATTTATATTCGTTCCGCTACTTCTACTTGGCGCTCTAAAACCGCCGCCAAAACCTCTAATATCTCGCCGCGATAAAGCAACTTCGCCAATATTATTCAAATCGCCTATAAAATTGATCGTATATTTAGGACTGTAATAAAAGAGTTTGGGTTGAAACAAATAGAGTTCATTATCAGGCGAAGTTCCTGATCCGGCAGTGATATTTCCAAACCAGAAATTTTCTTTTCCTTCTTTCAGTTTGATGTTGATAGCGACATTATCTTGATTGTTCGACACACTTCTTAGTTGACCAACTTCCGAATAATTACGCAATACTTGAATCTTATCAACCGCATTGGACGGAATGTTTTTGGTAGCCAATTTGGTATCTCCATCAAAAAAATCTTTTCCATTCACCATTAATTTATTGACCACTTTTCCTTCGACTTCTATCTGACCGCTTTCATTAATTTCAACACCGGGCAATTTTTCAAGGACGTCTTCTAACTTTCGTTCGGTACCATTTTTAAAAGAATCCGCATTGTAGATGAGCGTGTCTCCTTTTACAGTTACTGGCATCTCGTATGTAAGTTCTACAGCATCTAAGCTATTTCCGTCTGTAAGTTTAAAGTCTTTTACAATATCGCTTTCTTTTGTTGAAAGTGTCTCTTCTAAATTTTTTAAGCCAATATAGCTTACCTGAATTTTATACGTAGCATTTTTGCCCAACGCTAATTTGTATTTCCCAAGCGCATCTGTAATACTATACGATTCCAACGCACTTGTTTCTTTGTTAATGGCAATTACATTTGCCAATTCTAGCGGCTTATTTAAACTGTCTTTTACGACACCTTCTAATTTAATTTGAGCAAAAGTGCTGTGTGCTATAAGGAATAGGAGAATACAAAGTATTTTTTTCATTAGTATTAGTTGCTGGTTAGTTTACAGATGATTTAAAGTTAGACTATCTATTGAAGCAAAGGTTTAATCTTAAATTAATGTGAGTTCGGGATAAGCTTTGAATTTATTCAAAAAACTATTCTCGATACATTTTTTTTCTCAAAAAAATACTCGAATTGACGTTTTTTGAGTTAGAATTACGTCAAATCTAGTGAAATTCTGGAAGAGTTTTGTATCGAGATTAAGTGATTCTCTTGTATAGAACTCACGTTGAATTAGAAGTTTTTAACCTCTTCTTCTTCCTCTGTTGTTTCTCATTTCAAGCATTTTTTTCTGAACAGTTGCTTGGTATTCACTTTTAGTGGTTTCTTTTCCTTTATCGGGAGCTTCAATTTTAATTTCCTCGCCCGGATTCAATACTATTTTAGAACATAGCATCGTTGTATTGTCTGCACTTACTTCTAAAATTAAACCTGGCAATCCCCAATATTCAGCAGGTCCATGACTTACAGGGATTTGCGGTGTATACCAAGCTTCTACTTCTGTCATTTTTACTTCAGGTTCTGTAGTTTCATCAGTAGTTCCATCTGCTTTTTTGGCAGGAGTTGAGGATCTTAAATCGCCCCATGAAAAGTTAAACCAAGTCAGCTCACTTGTAGGTATAGAAGCCGTAGCTTTAAAACAGGTATACTGTCCAATTTGCTTCGTTTCTTTCCCCATTTTCCATGATATTTCTTGTAATTTATCTTTCACTAAAAACTTTTTTCCATAAAATTCTTGCGTTTGAACCAACGCATTTTCTTTTACATTTTTATATTGTTCGCCTCTGGAGAAATTACTTCCCCAAGAATCTGTGGCACCAGAAATTGCATCAAGTTTATCTTCTTCTTTAAAAACAGAGGCTTCTTTATCAAAACTTAGGATGTATGTTTTTTCCAATCGATTCTTTAAACGTGCGGCAACATCTTTTTTCTGTGCTTCGCTTAATCGTGCGCCCCAATTTCCTAGTTCCATTTTTGATTTTGAAAAATAGTAGGCTTGCCCTTGAAATTCTTGGACATTTGGCTTGAATGATAGTAAAATTAAAAAAACTAAAGAAAGCGCTGCAAAAAGGAATGACTTCATAACGTGTATTTAAAGTTATAATTGTTTAACAAACATAGTCAAAGATTAAACACTTTAGTGATATTTCTTAAAAAATTAACATTAATTTATGTTGATGATGGTAAAAAGGAAGTTTCTTTCATAATTCATAATTCATAATTCATAATTCATAATTCATAATTCATAATTCATAATTCAAAAAGATTATTCTTCTTGCTTCACACACGCAATCTTCCAAAATGGAAAAACAACGGTTTCGGTTTTGTCAACCCATTCGCCAATCCATTTGTAACCTTTGTCGGTAATATCGTAAAATGTTAAACGCGAAAAGCCGTCCGTGCCATTTGGTGCTTTTTGTGGTTTGTATAATACAATGTTTCCATCCGCTGTTTTGTTGCCTTCCCACGACGATAACGTTGCTGTTGGCGTAGCGGAAGCATAGTAATGTACATACCATTTTAAGCTGTCTTTACTGAATTGTCGAATACTTCCCGAATGCTTTCCATCGGCTTTCAAAGTTTCATCTTGGATCGCCATGCCATTCATAATATAGGAATACTTCCAAGTCATTTTTATGGCTTTTGCCCAAGTTCCATCTGGATTTCTACGTTCGGAATCACAATCACACATTCCAATCATGGGTTTAAAATCGTCTAATTGTTCGGGTGCTTTTGGATTTTTAGTTCCATACGGATCAATTTCAGTAGGTTCGTACTCGCTTTGCGCAGTCGCGATAGCAGTTGCTAGTAAACATACTAGGAGGAAAGAAGCTGGTGTTTTCATAATTCAGTTTATTAATGATTAGGAAGATAAGAAAATAAACGTTGTGAGCGAATGTTCTTTTTTATTTAACAGGAGTTTATCTTTTTAGAGCAAATATTTTGACTCAGCTCAATGCGAAGGAGCAAAGAATATAGATTCAAGATCCGTAGACTTCTCGATACAAATTTGTTTCACAAATTCACTCGAAGTGACGGTTTGGCGTTTTCAGTTGTCGGTTTCGTCAGTTCGAGTGGCGAATCGGAGATTCGTTGTATCGAGAACAGCTTTGTAGTAGAATATTTCAATGAAGTTTCAAAATACTTCTCGATACTTCGTCTTCGACTCAACTCGAAGTGACGGTTGTTTTTAGTTTTCGGTTCTGTTTCGATAAAATTTCAAATCAACAATCAACAATCAACAATCAAAAATCATATATCGTATATCATTTTCTATGAATACTACTCAAAATCTCCATAACTTCTACTTTTTTACGCACCGAAACAGGCACGGTACTTTTATCTTTCAACAAAATATAACCACCATCTGTTTTGATGAATGCTTTAATGAATTGCAAATTGACCAAATGACTTTGATGTACGCGTAAAAACTGGTAATTGCGCAACATGTCTGAGAAATATTTGAGCGTTTTGGTCACGAAAATCTTCTGTCCATCTAGCAAATAGAAAATGGTATTGTTACTATCCGATTCACAACGAATGATTTCATCCAAACTGACAATAATGATTTTATCCAACGTGTGAAGCGAAATTTTATTTGGCTTTTCGTTGGGTGCTGCCAAGGTATCTTTTAAAATATCTAACCGTTCTCTGTTTGGCTGAATTTGATTTTTCGCTTTGTTAATGGCTAACGAAAGTTCTTCTTCTGCATAAGGTTTCAATACATAATCTATCGCAGCAAATTTAAACGCACGAATCGCGAATTCGTCACTTGCCGTTACAAAGATAATTTTGGAAGTTAAGTTTGGAAAAATCTCTAATACATCAAACCCAGAACCATCGCCCAACATAATATCTAAAAATAAAATATCGGGTTGTTGCTTGCGCAAGAGTTTTGCCGTTTCTACAACACTGGAAGCGGTTCCAATAATATTCAATTCAGGATGTAAACGTTCAATATCGCCTTTGAGCATTTGTAAAGCAGCGGGAATATCGTCAACAATAACAGTGGTAAGCATAGTTTTTTAGTTGTGAGTTATGAGTTATGCACTTCGACTTCGCTCAGTGTGAAAGTTTTCAGTTGTTGGTTTATGAGTTTACTAGTTTATCAGTTTAACTACTTTTATATTTAAACTTATTACTTCTCGATACAATTTTTCTTCATTTTATTCCGAAAAATCATTCGAAGCGACGTTTCTATAATTCAAAGCATCCAAAATCTAACAGCGTCAGCGGTCTAAACTTTTACATTTAAAATTTTACATTTAGCATTTAACATTTAATAATCTGTTTCCAACGGAATTTTAAACGAAATTTTTGTTCCTGCTAAGGTATGATCTTTTTCGGAAACTTCTTCAATCTTTAAGGTGTTGCTACCTGCCAATGATTCTATGCGTTCTTTGGTTACTTCCAATGCCATCGATTGATGATCGGTGTTGGTTTTGTTTTGTTGTGATTGATAAATTCCGATGCCATTATCCGTGATGGTAGCATATAAAAAGTCGTTGTCGGTTGTGAAATGAATTTTCAATTCGCCCGGTCGTTGCAATGGCATGATTCCGTGTCGGATGGCGTTTTCTACAAACGGTTGAATCAACATCGGCGGAATTAATACTTCTTCCGGATCTAACTCAGAGTTCAATTCAATAGTATATCCAAAATCTTTACTCGCCATCAAACGTTCTACTTCTATATAGTTTTGTAAGGTTTTCATTTCTTGTGCAAGGGTGATATAATCTTTCCTAGAATTCGTCAAGGTTTCCCGAAGTAACACCGCAAAGGTATTGATGGTTTTGTCCATTTTCGTGATGTCATTTCGACTCATGCCTTTGATTCCGTTTAATACATTGAAAATAAAATGTGGATTCATTTGCAATCGCAATGCTTTTTGTTCGAGCGAAAGTAAATGATTTTCGAGTTGTAAACGTTCACGAATGGCGCGGTTTTTTGCTTTGACACGTTTGATGTATAAGAGCAGCATCGCAATGGCAATCAAACCAAGAACTGTCCAACCTAAATTTTTAAACCATGTTTTTTTGTATAAGGGTTGAATGACGTGAAATTTGAAACTAATGGCGTCACTTTCGAGCCAATCTTTATTACGTGATTGTGCCAAAAAGGTATGATCGCCATAGTCCAAACCACCAAACGTAATTTTACTTTCTTTCGTCCACGGACTCCAATTGCCTTCATCAAATTTGTATCGATATACAATCGCTTCTGGATTGTCCAAATCAACCGATCGAAATTCAAATGCCATGTTGTTTTTGTCTTCTGAAAGCTCTAATCGCTTGTCGGAATTTGTCCAATCTTGTAAGTCAATCGAATCCAAACTTTTATATTCAACTTCAATATTTTCAAAGTGAACTTGTGGTTTTAATAGTTGTTGTTCGGAAGTAGAAGGCGCATATTTGGTCAATCCGTAAATCGTTCCAAACCAAAGATTTCCGTTCGGATCTTTTGTGATGGCATTGTGACAGGTTTCAATGCCTAAGAAACCATCGTTTCTACCGTAATGCGTAACGTTGGTGATTTCATTTTTCGTATTTAGTGAAATTTGATCTACGCCGCGTTCGCTTCCAGCCCAAAGCATGCCGTTATCATCAAAAATAAGTTGATAGATATTATTAGAATACAATTCTTTTTCCCCTTCTAATTTTTTGAATTTTAGATCAGAAGCTAAGTCAGAATACCAAATTCCTTTTCCAAAGGTACCGATGTATAGGTCATAATTGTGAAAAAGAATCGTTCCGATCGTCACTTCATTTCCTGTGATATTTTTAGGTTCAATATGTGTGACGGTGTTGTTTTTGATATAACCTAAATGACCTTTGTTGGTAGCATACCAAACGCGTCCAGTTTCATCGCGCGCGAGATCGCGAATGCTCAAATCTGTAATGCCTTGTTCGGCGCCATACGTTTGTAGATTGTATATTTTTTTGCTTTTATAATCGTATTGAAAAGACACAATTCCGTGTGAATAGGTAGCTGCCCAAATTTGCGAACCATATATTTTTATATTGCTCACCCAATCGGAAGGCAAGCCATCTTCCGTAGTAATGGTGGCTGTATAAATATCTTCTAGTTGTAACGTTTCATAAGTAATTTCATCTACCAGCGTACTATCATACACAATAGAATCGCGTATTTTTTTTTGATACAGATAGATTCCTTTTCCTTCCGTTCCCGCCCAAATTCTTCCAGCGGTATCGTTGGTTAAGGTTTTTACTTTTACAGTTAAATAGTCACTCGTGGCGATTTCTTGATGAATTCCAGTGGAATCAATGGTCATTAAACCCGATTCTGAAGTAGAAATCCATAAGGTTTCATCTACGTTGTGAAGCGCGTAAATTCGATTTCCTGAGAGACCATTTGCACTGGTGTAATGTCTAAAATTGTTTTTTTCAAACTTAAATAATCCGCCACCTGATGAACCAATCCACACATTATTTTGACGGTCTTTATAGGCTGCACGAATGTTGTAGACCGATAAACCATTTCGTTTTGTGATTGATTTTTCAGGCAAATTATCATCCAAATTGACCCGTTTGATTCCTGCATTTGTCGTATTGATCCACAATTCAGCAGCATTCATCAAGTTGATACTGTTGATTTGTGTGACTTCTGAAACGATTTGAAAGCTTTCCTTTTTATCTTCAAACATAAAAATGCCATCGGCAAAACTCGCTGCAATTATTTTTTCTTTGTATTGTACCAACGATTTAAAATCGCCATCACTCATTTTTATGAACGTTCCATCGGTTGATAAACGATTGGTTTTCCACAAACCTTTTCTGGAAGCAATCCAAAAGGAATTTCCATCAAATAAAATAGCATTAATTTGTGTCGAATTTAAAATTGCATTGCAATCCAAACGTTTGGTGTCGTTGGAATGATAGGTGTAGATTCCTTTTTGAGTTCCTAAATAGGTAGTATTCTTCACTATTTCTATTGCAAATACATCTGGCGTTGTGTAATTTTTGAATGCGTTTTTAGTGCGAATCGAAAGTCCTTGACGCGTTCCAATAAATAAGGTGTCTTTTTGAAAATGTAAGGCTTGAATATAGTTGGAGCCCAATCCGTTTTTTTCATTCCACACTTTAAAAGAAATTCCATCAAAGCGTGCAATTCCGCCACCTTGTGTGCCAATCCATAAATAACCTTCATCATCTTGCACAATAGCATTTACTTGCGATTGTGGCAAACCGTCTTTTAATGTGTATGCACGTAACTGATTGTTTTGCGAGTAGCCGAGAAAACTCAGGCAACCGCAAATAAAAAAAAGTAGAATTGTGGGTTTAGAAATACGCATAGAGCAAATATAAGTTAATTAGGTTTATTTTTTTGGTTTGTTATAGCAAGTGCAGTCGAGAATACCTTTTAGTTAGATAAGCATCTCAACTGCGCTTGAAAGGATATGTTTTAGTGATCAACTAATTAAATTAAGTCGCAATTGTCACATTTTCAAATTACCAAATTGTTACATTCTCAAAAGCCGTCAGATCGAGTGGAAAATGTGTAGCATTTTTTGTATCGAGATCAGCTTTAATAAACGGGAACTTTAAAGTACTTCTCGATACTATTTTCTATCCATCTCGACTGCACTCGATGTGACAGAAAATCACTCGAAGTGACGATTTGATAAGATTGCAAATGAATTGTTATATTAACACATTTTCAAATTGACACATTCATTAAAGTTGTGTATAATACCGTTCATTGTCAAACTCTGTACGTACATACGATAATGGATTGTTGCGCTGCATCATTGGTTTTAAGATGCAAACCGCCGTCGTTTTTCCTTTGATGATTACTTTTTGACCTACTTTTACAGCGTTCCATCTAAATTTTTCTACGGGAATTCCCATGTCTTTGATGATATTGCTGTATGCTTCGTTGTTGTCAATCCAATCCATAATTTCGTTTGCGTTTGCAAAAGCTGGAACGTCTTCATCATCTGAGAATGTTACTTCCCAGCGGATAGGAATGTTGAATTTGTACGCATAAGGTTTTCCAGGTTCTTCTTCTTCTTTGGTTCGGATAGCATCTAGCCAGTGAATGTCTTCCAATGGATAGTTACGTATGAATTGCTTTGATAAATCTACGTTTCCAGGCGATTGTGCGGTTGGATAATATCCGTAGAATACTTTGGCTAAGAAATGTTTTTGAAACTGTCCGTTAAACATAGTTGCGTGTGGCGTTGCAAATACTTTTGGCTGATAGTTTGCCGTAAAGGTTTGTTTTAAGATGTGTAATAAATCTTGATTTTTCCCTAATTCAGAAGTGTGAAATACCAATTTAC
>CAYGPQ010000128.1:0-10330 GCA_964351775.1 uncultured Kordia sp.
TTGGTATGTTGGTATGTTGGTATGTTGGTATGTTGGTATGTTGGTATGTTGGTATGTGAAAATTAGAATTTTACATTCTAACTTCCTAGCTATTTTTTAATGCATTGGTATGAAAAGCGACTAAGCCATCAATGGGTCGTCGGACAAAATTTCCAACGGTGAAGCCCATTTCATTCGCAACTTCTCTAATTTCATTTTCAGAGAAAAACGCAATAGAACCTGCAAAGTGTGCAGGAACTGTTTTGAGTTCTTCTTTGAATTGCATAATCATGTTGGTGGCAAATAGACGGAATCCTTTTTTGATTAATTCAATAATGTAATCAGAATCTTTGTTTAAGAACATAAATTCTGCAAAGTTTGCTAAGTACGCATTTGGATTGGGTTGTTTGTACAAGTTGTATTTGATATAATCACTTTCAAGATTGTACTTTTCTTCAAATGCTACACGTATTGAATGCGGCATTTTATTAAAGTAGTAATCACGAATTAACTGTTTTCCATAGTAGTTTCCACTTGCATCATCCATTAGGCTATAGCCTAGAGATTTTACACGCTGATGCAATACTTTTCCATCATAAAAACTACAATTAGAACCTGTTCCTTGAATACACACTACTGCTGCTTCAGATATATTATTAATGGTTGCATATACAGCTGCCAATGTATCTTCGTTAACCTCTACAAGTGCATTGGGGAAAAATTCTTCCAATACACCTTTTAATAGCATTCGTGGGTTTTCCGTTCCGCAGCCTGCACCATAGAAAAATATATGCGTTACCGTATGGCGATGCGCTGAAAGTTCTACACTTTTTTTGATGGTTTTTTTGAGTTTTTTTTCAGCCAATATCGCGGGATTCAATCCTTTCGTACGAAGTTTGTCTAATAACTGATTTCCATCTTTATCCACGGCAATCCAATCGCACTTTGTGGAACCACTATCTACTACTAAAATCATGAGATCAATATAAAAATAAATTCCCTATTTTTTGGGAATGTTTCTTGAAAAAATAATAAAAAAGTAGCACGATACATCTATTATTGAAATGTACCGTGCTACTTTGTTTTTTTATTACAAACTGTGTACGTATAGTGCTAAGTCAACTAATTTGTTTGAATATCCAAACTCATTGTCATACCAAGAAACGATTTTGAAGAATTTTGAGTTTAACTCAATCCCTGCGCCTGCGTCAAAAATACTGGTGCGAGCATCGCTTACAAAGTCTTGAGAAACTACTTCTTCATCAGTATATCCTAAAATTCCTTTTAAGTCTCCTTCAGAAGCCGCTTTGAATACTTTTTTGATTTCTTCATACGAAGTTTCTTTTTCTAACTTTACTGTTAAATCTACCACAGAAACATCTACTGTTGGCACACGGAAAGCCATTCCTGTAATTTTTCCGTCTAATTTTGGAATTACTTTTCCAACTGCTTTTGCAGCTCCTGTTGAGGTTGGAATAATGTTGTTCATTGCGGAACGACCTAATCTGTAGTTTTTTCTTGATGGTGAATCTACCGTATATTGTGTAGAAGTTGCTGCGTGAATGGTAGTCATTAATGCTTCTTCAATTCCGAAGTTATCATCTAATACTTTTGCGATTGGCGCTAAACAGTTTGTGGTACACGAAGCGTTTGAAACTACATTGTCTGTTGCTTTCGCTTCTTTATGATTTACGCCCATTACAAACATTGGCGCATCTTTAGAAGGTGCTGAAATTACAACTTTCTTTGCACCTGCTTGAATGTGATAATCTGCTGTTTCTAAGGTGGTGAAAATTCCAGTACATTCTGCAACTACATCAACTCCAGCTTCATCCCATTTTAAAGTTTTTGGGTCTCTTTCTGCAGTCACACGGATTGTTTTTCCATCTACAACAAGATTTCCATCTTTTACTTCAATTGTTCCATCAAATCTTCCATGAACAGAATCGTACTCTAATAAGTATGCCAAATGCTCTACATCAAGTAAGTCATTGATGGCTACAACATCTACGTTATCACGTTTTATAGTTGCTCTAAATACTATTCTTCCAATTCTTCCAAATCCGTTAATTCCTAATCTTGTCATTTTATTTTATTTTTCTTACTGTTCTTCTTAATTTATACTGATAGTATGTCTGATATTCTCAATAATTCTTTGTTAATGGTGTGCTTTCCTTTGACAGCTTTTTCGATACTTGTCACAAGTAATTTGTTGTCCGATACACCAACCATTACATTGGTTTGTCCGTCCAAAATAAGCTCTACGGATTTCACACCTAGCCTACTTGCTAATACACGATCAAAACAGGTTGGTTTTCCACCACGCTGCATATGTCCTAATACAGAGACGCGGGCTTCATAGTCTGGCAAGTTTTCCGTTACATATTCTGCCAATTGAAACACATTTTTTCCAATTTTATCACCTTCAGAAACCACGACAATACTGGATGATTTTCCACTCCTGCGACTGCGTTGTAATGATTCTAACAATCGATCTAATCCTAAGTCTTCTTCAGGGATTAATATTTCTTCTGCTCCTGCTCCAACTCCTGCATTTAAAGCTATGAATCCTGCATCACGCCCCATTACTTCTACGAAGAATAATCGGTTGTGAGAACTTGCGGTATCACGAATTTTATCAATTGCTTCTACCACCGTATTTAGTGCAGTATCGTACCCAATAGTAAATTTTGTTCCAAAAATATCGTTGTCAATAGTTCCTGGAACGCCAATTACAGGCATGTCATATTCTTTACTAAAAATCATTCCTCCCGTAAAGGTTCCATCTCCACCAATAAGAATCATAGCTTCTACACCTTCTTCTTTTAGGTTGTCATACGCTTTTTTTCTTCCTTCTTTGGTTCTGAAATCTTCAGATCGAGCCGATTTTAAAATCGTTCCGCCTTTACTCACAATATTTTTTACATTTCGTGCCGTAAGTTCTACGCTATCACCTTCTATCATTCCTTGATAACCTCTGTAATATCCAACGCATTTTACGTTGTAATAGGAACATGCTCTTGCGACAGCTCTGATCGCTGCATTCATTCCTGGAGCATCACCTCCAGAGGTCATAACGCCTATTTTTTTGATCGTATGTTGCATGCAATTTTTGATTTGAAAAGTAAAGCTAGGAAACTTATTTTGATTTCATAGTACGCTTCACACTAATTTTATATTGTTTTGAAATTTCAAACGTTTTCGTTAATAAGTTCTCAGAATTTTAACGTTTTACGCAGGTGATTTTGCAGTATTTATAGGTTTTTCATCTGTAACTATACTAGATTTTTTTAGCATAACTTCGTTACTTTTTGATGTTTTTTTGGGGAGATTTTCGCCTTGTATTTTTTTCGATTTCGTTAAAATGTGTTTGAAGATTTTAGCTTGAATTCCTCGTTTGAAATCATTTGAAATTTAATGCTGTTTTTCCTCTTTTTTGGAATCAGCATCTTTGTCTTTTTCTTTTTTCTCGACTTTCTTTTGTGCTTCTTTTTTGTCAGCCTCTTTTTTGAGATCTTCCTTAGTGGAAAAATCAACAATACCATTCCCTGCTTTGGCTTTTTCTTCTTCTTCTTTTTTCTGCTTTTCCTCAGCCATTTTCTTTTTCCCTTTGAAGACTTTATCCACAAGTTCTTTTAAGGTATCAAAGTCAACTTGATACGACAATCCAATTCCTTGCGTGAATCCTTGAATTTCGCCTACGTATTGAATTTGGTTTTGTCTGTTGAAGATTTTCGCAGTGAACGTACGATCTTCATTTAATGAGATTTCTATTTCCGCATCACCCACAATCGCTGTTTGTGTAACTCCACCAACAGGAACTCCTAATTGTCCATTGAAGGTAATTTTGTCACTTATTTGACTGGAAACCGTTAATCCGAGTCGATCCGCAACATCTAGACTAAATTGACTAGAGCGATCTGCCTGACTGTAATTGATTCCAACATTTAGCTTATTATCACCATCTCCTGAAAGTGCATCATTAATAATACCTGTGGCAGTTTCTATTAAGTTTCCTGTCAACGCATTTTGATTGATGTTTACTTCGTTTACAAAACGTCCTTGCGATAGTAGAGACAAGGCTTGCAATCTTCGTTTGTCATCATCATTTAGTAAAAAGTCTGTCAATTCAGATTCTGCAACGCCTTGTGTCGTTGGAAATGAAATACTGAATACAGGTTCTGGCTTCATTAAATCTCCAGACAATCGAATCCCAACTTCTACTGGAATTTTTTTGTTGAATGTAGGACTGTCTAATAAGACATCCGGATTTGCTTGTAAGTTATAAACCGCTTCCACGTTGAGTTGTGCTTTGAATGGATCACCATCCCAAGTGATTGTTCCTGCAGGTTTTACCGTGAATTTTTTATTGATGATACCACGATATTTAAAGTTGTATTCTCCTTTATCCGTGATAAAATCTCCAAACATATTAAATTTACCATTGGTATTGATTTGCATGAGTAAACTTCCAAAACCGCTTCCTTTAATCGTGCTTCCTGCTTTTTTATCAACTTCAATTTCAATAATCGCACTTGGCGTAACATCGAGTTCAAATTCCAACTCCAATCCTTTGAAATCGTCCAATGTATTTGCATCTTGACTTTTTGGATCGTAGAATTCTTCTTTTGAAACAAATTTTATAAAGGAAGCATCCCCAACGGAAGCCACATCACTGATTGGAATTTTGATGTCCGTTCCTTTTTCCGTAGTTCCTGCTACTTTTATTGTCAATTCATCTGTAGGACCTGTAATCCAAGCTTCTCCACTTATATAACCTGTTCCGTAGTACATCGTTTCTTCTTCATCATCTTCATTGAATTCCGTATTTAAGACTAATAAACGATCTGTTGTTAGGTACAATCCTAATCGCCAATCGTCAAAAGAAGTATGTTTTATGGTTCCGTTGAGTTTTCCTTTAGTATAATCTTGTGTATCTAAAATGGTAATATCTACAAATTCAAATGTTTGATCGTACAGCTTTACAATGGAACTATTTGCCATGTCTAAATCCACATTGAGATATGGAATATACAATCCGCCCGCTAAAATACTGAGTTCACCATTGATTGCCGGATTGTCAAGGCTTCCAACAATTTTTGCTTCTCCCGAAATCAGTCCTCTAATATCAGTAATGACATCTTCGCCGAGCGCACTGAATGGAGAGATATCAAATTTATCAATTGTTGCATTGACATCAATCGTATTTATATCGCCCGAAACATCAATAGATCCAATAGCAACTAAGGATTCAATGGTTTCATTGACCAGTTTTGCGTTGACATCAAATTTTTCCAAACGATCATCCCCCGAAATGTCAATATTTAAGTCACCAAGTTGTTTATCATTGACCACTAAACTTGCAATATCTAAGTTTGATCTTGGTACATATCCGCCATTGATTTGTTTGATATCCAACTTTCCATTAACGGTTCCGCCTAAGCGAATACTGTCAATAGAAGGTGTGATTTTTTCTAAACCAACATTGATGAATTGTAAATTTATGTTTTTATTGTTTTCACCAAAAAGTTGTCCTTCTAAATCAATTTCCTCATTTTCATGACTCATCACAATTTTTTCAATGAATATAGAATCAAGTTTTTTATCGAAAATAAATCTATTTTTTCTATTGTTTTCTTCATTGATAAACCATTTGTTTCCTCTAAAAGAAACATCGGATTTTTTGATTCCAACCACCGATTTGTTTGTATTATCAATCGTATGATAAAAACTTAAGTTGTAAATATCTTCAAAACCTTTTCCTCCTAAAAATTCTGTTTTAAAGAATAAGGTATCATTTAGGGTTGTATTAATTAAATTAAAATCTTTTGCATCATACCATTTTGTGGTCAATCCAGCAATTTCTATGTAAGTATTGAATATTGGATTTTTGTTATCGATTTGAATTTCTACATCGTCAATTGTGTTTTCATAGGCGATAATTTGAGGCGTTTTAAAGGTAAGTTTGAATTTATTCTCATCACCAATAATACTTCCACGAAGCGTTGTATTTTTAGACAGTTCAACATCTGGTAAAAACAGGTCTACAATTTTATTGTAAATTTTAAAGTTAAATTCTAGGTATTGATTGGGCAATACTTCAATTGGTTTGTAATTTGCATAAATACTTCCCACAGAGTTTTGCACTAAATCAATTACTTCATCAAAATGAAAACGTCCCGTTACTGTTCCACGAATGATATCGGGTGAATCAACCGTTAGTTGCCTGATATCGTCTTCAAACTCAGAATTGACACTAAAATTTTCAAACGTGTAGGTTTGATTTTGATTGGTGTAAGATATCTTTTTGAAGAAAATATCACCCGCCATATCGTCAATGTTATTTCCAACAACATCGATAATAACATCGCCCTTTAAGACGGAAACCTTATCTCTTTCTACGAAGTTTAACTTGTTTAAATCTAATAAATCAATAGACGCTCTAAATCGGAATTCGTTGATCTCATTTGAGAAGTCAGCCAATCCTTGAAAATTGAATTTTGCATTTGGATCGCTTGAAGACAAGTTTCCATCAAACAATTGATCTTTTAAAACTCCTGAGACATTTAAACCTTTATATACATAATTATTGTATCTAATTTTGCTCACTTTCCCAACAACTTCGGTATTTAAGCTTTCTTGGGTAAATCCTTTTCCATCTACAAAAACGTCTAGCGAGACTTTCCCAAGGGTTTCATCCTCTAAATATGTCCCAATATTAAAATCTTTTAATATAATTTCTCCTTCGTAAGAAGCATTGATGTTGTCACTAACGTTTTTAATAGTTAGATCTAAGTCGGCACTCCCAATTTCAGTATCAATTAGAACATCTGCATTCATTTCAGTTTCTGTAATTTCAGTATCGCCACGCAGATTAAATTGCCCTAGTTTGCTTAAAGATGCTGGCAAGTTCTTACCCAAAATATTCGGCAATAATGCTGCCATTTGATAGTAATTAGAAGTAAAACGATCAAAATCACCTTTCATGTAAAAAGGACGTTTTGAGTTGAATAAATTTTGGTATCGCACATCACCTTTAATCAATGTGCTTGGCGATCTGAAGTTGAAATTTTTCGTTGTAAAATCATTCAAAACACCTGTAATCTCCGTATTGAAAGTTCCTTTTTTATCCCCAAATTCATTATAGAAATAATTCAATTCTGTAAAATCGAGTTCCGAATCGGTAAATGTTGCGGTGACTTTTACCTTGTCTAAAAAATTTGCAAAGTCTTCTCTATTGTAATCAAAAACAACCACTCCATTAAGCGTAGAACCTTTTGTTTTGACAATTAATTCATCAAAACGCATTTGTGTAAGTGTATATTGAAATTTTGAATCCATTTCATTGACAAGCAACCCTTTACTATCTAAAAAGGTGAGTTTTCTAACGTCTCCATATACATTTGGCCCTTGCACTTTAAAATCTTTCACCGTGCCCGAAAGCTCTGTAAAATCGAGCATATCAGGTGTTTCATTATTTTGATCTTTGTATCTAAACTTACTATCGGACAATTTCATTTTGGAAGATGTCAACAAAAAACCAGAAGGTGTTCCATCGGAAGGTTCTGAATCCAGTTTGGCAATAAAGACATCCAATGTGGTATCAATGGAATCTTTTTCGGTATTGATGTTGAGCGTTAAGCCTTTAATATTTACCGTACCAAATTCAAGTTTATTATTCAACACATTATTGAAACTCAAAATAGATGTTTCCAATGCTTTTACGTGAATTAAAGTATCTTTTAAGTAATCTTCAATGTAGATATTTTTGAGGGAAATGTCTCCGTTCCACTTTAAACCAATACGATCAATGTTGATGTTTGTGTCATACGTTTCATTGACCCAATTGGTTGCTTTTTGCCCAAGAACAGTTTGCACTGCTGGAATAGAAAATAGAATCAACAACAAGAGAAAGAGTAGCAAAATTGCTAGCACTAAACGCTTGAGTATTTTCCAAATTCTTTTGATGATATTTCTATTTAAGTTAGCTTCCTATTTAACACTGCAAATTCACAAAAAAAACAATACAAAACACGATGTTTAGCATATCTTTGTGACTTTATATCAATTTTTATGCCTTTTAAAATTTATGAGCACAAAAGATGTATATATTTTAGCTATTGAATCATCTTGTGATGATACGTCTGCCGCTGTTTTAAGGAACGGAAAAGTGTTGTCGAATGTTGTTGCAAATCAAAAAATTCATGAAGCGTATGGAGGTGTTGTTCCCGAATTAGCTTCACGCGCACATCAACAAAATATTGTTCCTGTAGTTCATCAGGCATTAACGATAGCAAATATCGACAAAAAACAGCTAACTGCCATAGCTTTTACACGTGGACCTGGATTAATGGGTTCATTGCTTGTTGGAACTTCATTTGCGAAGTCGTTGTCGCTCGGATTGAGCATTCCGCTCATTGAAGTCAATCACATGCAAGCGCATATTTTGGCACATTTTATTGAAGATGAAGAACAAACGATTCCGAAATTTCCATTTTTGGCGATGACTATTTCTGGTGGACATACCCAAATTGTGCTCGTAAAAGATCATTTTGACATGGAAGTCATTGGCGAAACGATGGATGATGCGGTTGGCGAAGCGTATGATAAAAGTGGGAAAATCTTAGGATTATCCTATCCAGCGGGACCGATTATTGACAAACTAGCGCGAGAAGGAAATCCAAAAGCCTTTCCATTTCCAAAACCGAAAATGGACGGGTTAAATTTTAGCTTCTCTGGATTGAAAACGGCTATTTTATATTTCATTCAAAAACAAACCAAAGAAAATCCAAATTTCATAGAAGAAAACCTAGTTGATATTTGCGCGTCTATTCAGTATACAATAGTGAATATTATTATTGATAAATTGAAAAAAGCATCCAAAGAAACTGGTATTAAAACCATTGCGATTGGAGGCGGCGTTTCTGCAAATTCAGCTATTAGAAAAGCCTTGAAAGAGGGCGAATTCAAATACGGTTGGACAGCACACATTCCAAAATTTGCCTACACAACCGATAATGCTGCCATGATTGGAATTGTAGGCTATTTAAAATATTTACAAGAAGATTTTGCGGATGCGTCTGTTTCTGCGAATTCAAGAATTAAAATATAGTGGGTTTTCGGTTGTAAGTTCTTACATTGAGCATTATTGAGATCAAAATATATTTTGATTGAAAATACCTAACGTAGTTATCGAAATATTGGCTCTTGGCTCTTGGCTCTTTGCTCTTTGCTCTTTGTTCTTTGTTCTTAAAAAGTATAATTCATAATTTAGCATTCATAATTCACAATTTCAAAAATGCAACTCTTTTACACACCAGAATTAACATCAGAAACAAAACACTTTACATTTTCGAAAGAAGAAAGTAAACACATTGTGCGTGTATTGCGGAAAAAGGAAGACGATGTACTGCATATTACGAATGGTAAAGGTTTTATGTTTATGGCAAAAATTACCATTGCCGATCAGAAGAATTGTGTGATTGAAATTCTATCGCACGAATTTCAAGAACCAAAAAGTTACCAATTGCATTTGGCCGTGGCGCCAACAAAAATGAATGACAGGTACGAATGGTTTTTAGAAAAAGCTACCGAAATCGGAATTGACACGATTACGCCTATTATTTGCGATCATTCGGAACGAAAAGTCATCAAAGCTGAACGTTTTGAAAAGATTATTCAATCGGCAACAAAACAATCATTAACTGCCTATTTTCCAGAGTTGAAACCTGCGATTTCGTTTTCAGATTTCATCAAAACACATACAGACAACCAATTGTTTATTGCGCATTGTGAAGAAAATAAAAAACAATCGTTGAAAGAAGCATTACAACCAGCACAAAATGTCACGATTTTGATTGGTCCTGAAGGCGATTTTTCAACCAAAGAAATCGAACTTGCTTTAGCAAACAACTATATTCCAGTCACGTTGGGCGACACACGATTACGCACGGAAACGGCTGCGATTGTAGCGTGCCATTCGGTGGCTTTTGTGAATCAAAAATAGAATTTGAAAATGTTCTGATTTGAAAATTTTTACATTTTACATTTTTCGGTTTTGCAGTTTTACATTTTCTTTCCCCGCACTCAAAATATCCAAGTTTTCGTTTTCAAGTAGTAACAAAACCATTAATTGGTCGTTTTTAGTCACGATTTTTGGGATTTCAAATGTGTAATTTCCTGTTTTTTTGACTTCCTTCAGATAGTGCTCGTTGACAACGATATTGTTGTTTTTTAAAGTTTTTCGAGCGTTTTCACCGCGTTTTACTTCCGTTGTACGTTCTTGAATTGCCAACACAACTCTTGCTTTCGTATTTGAAAGATCGCCGGTAATTTTATAATTGAACTGAAT
>CAYGPQ010000129.1:0-10026 GCA_964351775.1 uncultured Kordia sp.
TACCTACTCATATGGCTTTTCGGATTCCGCCAATAATCATAAAAATGAACTTGTAGCTACTGATTTCGAATTGTAGATTTTTAATGATTACACTTCAAAAGTGAAGAAATAAATAGCCTTGAGAAGAAAAAATGGAACGAAGTCAGAAATCTTTATCATGAAGAGTTTATCTGATGACACAAGATAAATGACTTACTTGCATTAGAAATATACAGATGAATAAAAGCTCAAAGAAAACTGTTGATATACTAAGAGAGAAAAAATCATTTAAAATAAAAAACCTCAAAATAGCTGAGCTTCTTTGAGGTCTTTTATGATAATATTATCTTTTAACAACCATCGCCAGCACACGTATCACATTGAAAATAACATTCATGATTATTCATGCTAGACGTACAGGCTCCTGATCCTAAAGTCCCTCCTTTAATATTAGCTTTGTCAAATGAGGAAATTGTTTCTTTCGAAAACTTTAAACTTTTAACTGTTACTTTTTTCATAGTATATAATTTATAGATTTTGGTTCTATGAATTTATGATAATCAGTAGGTTACACTTTACGGTTTTGCCGTATTTAACAAAAAATAATAAGTCACTGTTTGATTAAAACATGTTTTTAATAATAATTCTCTAATTTTATAGGATAAAAATATTTTCCATGAAAATCATTTTGATTCCTGGACTTGGATATGACTGTCGGATTTTTGAAAATCTAGATTTGTCGGGCTTTGACGTGGAACATCTTAATTGGATAGCACCCAAAACCAACGAAAAAATTCATGCCTATTCACAACGGTTGTTTTCGACACTTAAAAACACTTCTGAAAAAGTAATTCTCATTGGTCATTCGCTTGGCGGAATCGTTTCGCAAGAAATTGCAAATGTTCATAATATTGAAAAAATCATCTTAATCTCAAGTATAAAATCAAGGAAGGAATTGCCTTTTTCTTTCAAACTTGTAAAACCATTACGTTTGGATATATTTTTCACGAAAAGAATCTGTATTAAAACTGTCAAATTTTGGGGCAAAAGTCATGGTTTTGAAACAGATACCGAGCAACATCTCTTTAAAAGTATGCTTGAAAACCAAACCAATCGGTATTTACAATGGGCGTTACGAGAATTATCATCTTGGCATGAACCAACCATTCCATCACACACTGAAATAGTTCATATTCATGGAAACAACGACAAAACACTTCCGTACAAATTAGTCCATAAAACAGATTTCACAATTGAAAATGGAACGCATATTTGTGTGCTAAAAAAGGCTAGTGAAATTACTAAATTAATTCAAAATATAATACATTAAAACCAAGGCTGTTTTCTATATCCATGTTATAATAGACTGATACTGCGTTTAAAAAAGTATCTTTACCCAATAGTATATATCAGTTGCTATTAATGATTGATTCGCACACATTCGCGAATTACAAAGACTTTCTTTTCAAAGTTTTTTTGATTAATGAGACGATGGTAGTCAACTTAATGCCTGATTGCTTGTAAATACCTATTTAATAGTGAATTAAACGAACGCTTTGCATACGTCATTAGGCTGCAATTCGCTTCAAATCAAGCAATAAAAGTCGATGAGTTCAGATATACAAGTACACAAGCCAACAGCTATGATGGCGAAAGAAAATTTAGCCATATTCAATCGTTCTACAGATGTAAAGCAAACCATAAAAGCCTTAGAAGCTGGAAAACCCGTGCTCATTACAGCGTTTTACAGCAATGGATTGTTTCTTTTGAAGGAATTACATAGCTATCTTAAAAAAAAGTTGCCCAACGAGTCTTTTAAAGAACAACGCGCATATCGTGCACACTATCAAAAACTCTCCAATCTTATATTCATAGAAATTGCCGATCATAAACTGGTTCCCAAAAAAGCACCTGTGATTGGTTGGTTGGAAAAAATATATCCAGAAACGAGCGATTTTTTATTGACTTTTCCGCAAATACAAGGACTCAACAGTGCTTGGCAATGGTATGTAAAAGGAATTACAATTCCTGTATTGCGAAACAAATTACATCCGTATTACGGAACCTATTTCCCTACTCGCTTTGATCATTTGATCCTTTTTGACAATTGGTTGAAACGCTATGAAGGATCAAAAAAATCTGCCATTGATGTTGGTATTGGAAGCGGCGTACTTTCGTTTCAACTAATAAAACACGGTTTTCAAAAAGTGTTTGGCACAGATACCAATCCGAATGCCATTGTGGGACTTTCCGAATTTATGGGCGATACAAAAATGTCTAGAAAGGTTGAATTAGATTTTGCACACCTTTTTGGAAAATGGGAAAAGCAAACCGAACTCATAGTGTTCAATCCGCCGTGGTTGCCAACTTCTCAGCAATTAAATAGAAATGACGAAGCCATTTATTATCCTGAACAGCTATTTCCTGATTTCTTTACAGAAGCTAAAAAAAGGCTTTCGCCAGATGGAAAACTCGTGATCTTATTCTCTAATTTAGCACAGATAACCAATGTCACAAAAGAGCATCCAATAGAGAAAGAACTCGCCAGCAGTGGTCGGTTTCAATTAGAAAAAAAGTTAACAAAAACCGTAAAAGCAGCTTCTGACAACACCAAACGCGATCAACATTGGCGTGCTAGCGAAGAAGTTGAACTATGGGTATTGACGCATTGATAGGTTATTAAAATAGTAAAAAAGACCGCCTATAAATTACTAACAAGCTTGTAATCCTAATTGAACTATACAATGATATTCATTAACAGCAAAAAAACAAATTCCAGCAAAAGAACAATTAAATCCACGCCCTTCTCCTTTGATCTTCAATTGTTCATTTTTTTTAGAAGCTTTACTCCTTCAAGATTTAAAATTGATTAAAAGTTTTGATTTATAATACCCAAATTTAAAACAATAACTAAGAAAAAACTTATGATTTTACCATATAAGTACGAAACATATCTTACTGTTTTAGGAAAAAATCTAACTTTTTAAAGTTAGGCATTCAAATAAGAAAAACCATTTATAAAAATTCTAACCTTAATTCATCATTTATTTTCGATACATTAATACTAGGAATAGTATTCTAAATGAATAAATTCTGTTACTTCTAAAAAAAAATTATTATACGTTTAATTAAAATAAAATGGTATTTTGTGAAAAATATTCGGGATTCCATATATGTATTGCATACAATTTTAAAAATATTTTTCAACTGACCTTATAACCCTTTAACAAATATTAAAATGAACAAACCACTGACTTTACTGATGAGTATTGCTATGCTACTTATTCTCAATTTTTCCCTTTTTGCACAAGATGATAGCGAAACTATAGCCCAAAATAATGAAATACAACAGTCCAATGACTATCATGATTTGGAAGAGAGAAGATTACATATAATTGCCGACATGTATTCAATGATGTATGAAATTAGTGGTCTTTTCACAGAATTAGAAAGAGCCCAAAGTCTTGAAAAAATAGTAACTAGTTACCATCAAAGATCTTTAGGAGGTATTGATTCAAGTGCTTTTTCAGTAAAAGAAAGAATGAATATGCTACGTTTAGAAGAAATCAAGTCGCAAATTATAATGCCCGAACTTAAAACAGTTGGCGGCATCGATTTACAAAATATGGAATCTATTAGCGTGACGGAAGGGTTTCGAAGAATTATTGAGAACAAAGTACAGACAATTTTGAAAAAAACAGATCAACTTTCAAGTGTTGGAACAAAAGTAACAGAGTTGAACAATACTTCTTTTGTAACTCAAAACTTTAAAAAACAGATCAGTTGGTCATTCGCGCTTTTAGTTGGCATTGTCATTGTTGGCTTCTTTATCATAGCATATAGAGATGATGAAATTCGTAAAACAATTTTTTCTGGCGACGCTGGATTACAATTTATCACGATATTCTCCATTATTATTGCCATTATTCTATTTGGAATTACGGGAGTTTTGGGCGGAAAAGAGATTTCGGCACTAATCGGAGGAATTTCTGGTTATATTTTAGGTCGTAGTAGTCTTACTTCGAGTACCAAGAAAGAAAGCTAGTTTAAAAAAATTACAGTAGCGTTTAAACACGGCGACAATCTTAAAAGAAAATAAAGAACCACTTACGGTAACACCATAATTAACATTTAAACGGTAGTCTATTAAAAGTTAAAACTTTTATGGCTCAAAAATAAAACCTCAAAATTTTTAACCCTCAAACTCTAAATAATTTTTTGTAGTTTTAAAAAAACGATTGATATTGAAAAAAGCTGCCAAAATTATCGGAATCCTATTGCTTGTTATTTTTATTGCAGGATATTGGTTTTATACCACTTTATTACCAACCTACAACGGAACGCTTGATATTGAAAATCTTCAGGAAGAAGTCACTATTCATTACGATACCTACGGAATTCCACATATCTATGCCAACAATGAACCCGATGCGTTTACCGCTTTGGGCTATGTGCACGCACAAGATCGCTTATGGCAAATGGAACTTATTCGTAGAATTGCACCCGGAAGACTCTCGGAAGTATTTGGAGCTGTCACGCTTGATACAGACCGATTTTTTGCCGCTTCGGGCATTGATGAAGCCTCCGAACAAACGATGAAAGAACTCGATACAAACGCGCAGAGTTACAAACTTGCGCAAGCATACATCAATGGAATCAATCAATTTATTGAAAATGGAGCTACACCAATTGAATTTTACCTTACGGGAACGGACAAAACGGAATTTACCATCAAGGATATTCATAACATATTTGGGTATATGGCGTTCAGCTTCGCGATGGCACACAAAACAGATCCGTTATTAACAAATATTCAACAAAAACTCGGGAATGAATATCTGACTGATTTAGGACTACATCTAGATCCGAAAACGACACTTTTACACAATTATCCAGCAAAAGATACTATAAGAGCACAAAACACCTTAGTAACGGCGATTGATAAAGCTTTAAAACCATTGCCAATTCCACAATTTATTGGAAGTAATAGTTGGGTGATTGCACCACAAAAAACGGCCACTGGCAAAGTATTATTTGCCAACGATCCGCATATTGGATTCTCTCAACCTTCCGTTTGGTATGAAGCACATGTACATACGCCAACGTATGAAATGTACGGTTATCACTTGGCGGGAACACCTTTTCCAATGCTGGGTCACAACCGAAAGATGGCATACGGAATGACGATGTTTGAAAATGATGACATTGATTTCTATTGGGAAGGTGAAAAAGCTACGCGCTCAACCATCACCAAAACCATCAAAGTGAAAGATGGCGATGATGTTACACTGACTATAAAACATACAGATCACGGACCCATTTTAAATGGTATTGCGGACGGAATTGACTTTGAACAACCTGTTTCCATGTCGTGGATTTATACAAAACAAAAAAATCAACTCTTGGATGCCTGTTATTTAATGTCGCATGCAAAAAATCAGGCAGAGTTTGAACAAAGCTTGCCTAAAATTCACGCGCCTGGTTTAAACTTAATGTATGGCGATGCGGAAGATCATATTGGTTGGTACGCTGTGGGGCAACTTATTGAACGTCCCACACATGTAAATTCGAAGTTAATTTTGGATGGTGTTTCAGGAAATGATGAACCCATTCGACTCATGGATGCTACCGAAAATCCAAGCGCGGTAAATCCGCCGTGGAATTATGTGTATTCTGCCAACAATCAACCCGATAGTATCAATGGAAGTTTATATCCTGGTTATTATTTACCCGAAAACAGAGCAAAACGCATCAAAGAACTCATCGAACCAAAAAATAATTGGACAAAAGAAGACATGATGAATATGACACTGGATGTGACTGCAAAAACGCATGTTGCGGCGATTCAAGAAGTGCTAAAAGTAATTCAAAATAACGATTTTTCTACCCAAGAAAAAGAAGCTATCAACATATTAAAAAACTGGAATGGCGATAATCAATTGACAGATATTGCGCCGACCATTTACCACAAATTCATCTATCAATACCTAAAAAATACATTTATTGATGAATTGGACAAAGAAACCTTCGAGCTACTCATAAAAACACACATTGCAAAACGATTTACCGCGCCACTACTCTACCAAGAATCGATTTGGTATGATGATGTTTCCACAGAAAAAAAAGAAACTAGAAAAGATATTCTGTTACAATCATTCAAAGAAACCATTGCATTGTTAGAAACGCAATTGGGTTCTGATGTGAACGCTTGGACATGGAATAAAGTACATACGGTAGAACATCCGCATCCTATGGGACAAGTGAAAACCCTGCGCCCATATTTTAATGTGGGTCCATACGAAGTTCCTGGAACGGGCGAAGTGATTAACAATTTAGGCTTTCATTATGATGATTCTGGTACGTATAAAGTCTATTTCGGACCTTCTACACGACGTATTGTTGACTTTTCAGATATTGAAAATAGCATGAGTATTTTACCTACGGGACAATCGGGAAATCCGTTCAGTCCTCATTATCAAGACCAAGCAGATATGTATGTTCAAGGGAAATTTAGAAAAATGATGCTGAATGCTGAAGAAATCAAACGGACGGCAAAAAACACCTTAATTTTGAAATAAAAACAGTAATTTACAATCAATTTTATACGAATTCTAAAATGTTAATCATGAAGAAAACGATATTGATACTAAGTGTTTTACTCTTTTTTTCGTGTGGAAGTTATTATAAAATGGCTAACTTTTACAATGCACACAAGAATGATGATAAAGTAACGGCGGTGCAAGTTCCGCGCTTTATGTTTGCGGTTTTAAAAGGACTTTCGCCAGAGATGAATTCAGTTTTAGCCAATGTAAACGATCTCCGATACATACAATTACAGCCCAAAAATCAATCGGCTCAACAAACCATTCAAGCGGAAATCAATCAATTGACAAACGAACGTTTTACTGATATTCTCAGAAAAAACGATGATTTCAAACGCACGTTGGTTTCGGTTCGCGAACAAGGAAATGTAATCAGAGAAGTCATTGTACATACGACAAGTGGTCAAAAACACACCGTTTTATATTTGAATGGAAATTTCAATCCAACCACCATCAAAGAATACGCAGAAACTGGGAAATTTGAGAACTTAACACAATCGATCACACAACAATATTTATGGAATACAACTGCGCCGACATCGTATTAGCACAAAAAGATTTTTTTAAAACGAGACGAACACAGCAACTTACGTATCGAAAAACGGTTTTAAAAAAGCTTTTAAAAGAAGTCAAAAAACGTGAAAACGATATTTGTGACGCGCTGTATGCTGATTTCAAGAAACCAACCTTTGAAGCCGTGCTGACCGAAACAAGTATTGTCATTGCTGAATTGAAATTAACCATCAAGAAATTGAAATCGTGGACACGACCAAAACGTGTATTTCCAGCATTGTTAAACTTTCCATCGAAAGACAGGATTTACTCCGAACCCTACGGAACTACCTTGATTATTTCTCCATGGAATTATCCATTTCAATTGGCATTAGCTCCAATGATTGCAGCAGTTGCCGCAGGAAACACGGTGGTTTTAAAACCTTCTGAGTTGACACCAAATACTTCAAAAATAGTAGAAGAAATCATTTCGGCGGTGTTCGATGAAAATCATGTGAAAGTAGTGCAAGGTGGCGTTGACATTTCGCAAAAATTACTCGCAGAACGTTGGGATTATATTTTCTTTACAGGAAGCGTGCCTGTTGGAAAGATTATTGCAAAAGCAGCTGCGCCAAATTTAACGCCCGTAACGTTGGAACTTGGCGGGAAAAATCCGTGTATTGTAGATTTGCACTCCGATTTTAAATTGACTGCCAAACGTATTATTTGGGGAAAATTTTTGAATGCAGGACAAACCTGTATTGCTCCCGATTATTTGATTGTTCATGCACAAGCAAAGTTTGACTTTACAAAAGCATTGATGGAAGAGATTGAAGCGGCTTATGGTAAAAATCCGCAAGAATCACCCGATTATCCACGAATTGTCAATGAAAAGAATTTTGATCGTTTGGCAAATATGCTAACAGATGAGACCATTTTGTATGGTGGAGTGACTAATAAAAACGATTTATACATCGCGCCAACACTTTTAGATGAACCTACATTTGATAGTGAAGTGATGAAGGATGAAATTTTTGGACCTATTTTACCGATTCAAGTATATTCAACTTTAGAAGATATTAGCGACATCATTTCAAAGTATGAAAAACCATTGGCGTTATATGTCTTCTCAAAAGATAAAAAGTTTGCCAATCGTATGATTGAACGTCATTCCTTTGGTGGCGGTGCTATTAATGATACACTCACACACTTTGTCAATCATAGAATGCCGTTTGGTGGTGTTGGTCATAGCGGAATGGGCGCGTATCATGGTAAAAGTAGTTTCGATATTTTTTCACATCAAAAATCAATTACAAACAAAGGAACTTGGCTTGATATTCCTGTACGATATGCTCCCTATAAAGGAAAAATGAAAGTGTTAAAGACATTTTTGAAGTATTTTTAGTATTTTTTTTCAAAATTATTCAAAAGGCATTATTTATGATATTCAACTGAATATCTATATAAACACGTCTTTTATTTTACTTGTAATACGATATTCTTTTATGAAAAAAAAATTATTTTTCCTTTCTCTTCTATGTACTCTAACTAATGTCATCAATGCACAAGATGCGCATTTTGAGATTCCAGATAGCCTTAAACAAAAAACAATTAAAGAATTAAATTTGCTTAGCTGCACATCTCGAAGTATAGATATTGATCGTGCAATTATATATACAAAGTCGCTCTTACAACTAGCTATCAACACCAATAATGAAGCTGCAAAACAGTATGCATATATGTATACTGCCATAAACGCAGACATCAAAGGTGATTATGAAACTGCTATTCAATATGCAAAATTATGTCTAGCGTATTTTAAAGAAGATAAGCGTTTTATAATGCAAGAATTTCAAGCTCATTCGGTATTAGGGCGAACTTTAGAACAATTAGGAAAAGATAAAGAAGCTACTGATAATTTTTTAACTGCTTATACTATTGCGGAACAAATAGAAAATCCTGGAATATTATCCTCAGCAATTCGTAATTTAGGGAAAATGAAACGCAAAGCTGGGCGATTTGAAGAGGCACTAGCAGATTATAAAAAAGCCAATCTTATATATCCAAAAAGAAAATTATATATGGGAATTGGCGGAAGTTATTTAAAACTAAATCAACCCGATTCTGCCTTGGCATATAGTAATAAAGGGCTTCAAGAAGCGCTAAATGAAAAGAATACATTACAAGTAAGCTATTATTATATCTACATTGGTATTGCTTATTTTTTAAAACAAGATTATACAACTTCCTTAAAAAATTTACAATCCGCTAAAAGTCTTATTCACAATGATAAAAGATTAGTAGAAGTATATTATTACATTGGAAATTGTTTTTACCTTTTAAACAGTTATGATGATTCTATTGCGATCCTAAAACAAGCTATACAAATCATTGAAAATAACAACGCACAATCACAATTAGACTTTATTCCCTATGAATACAATTCTATTTTAGAGCTTTTGGCTGATAATTATCATAAGAAAGATAATGATGAATTGTATGAGTATTACCATAGTGCGCACAAAAAAAGTCAGGCAAATTATCAAAAGAAAAAAAATAGTGTAAGCGACCTTATTTATGCAGCTCAAATAAGAAAAGAAAAAGATCGAAATGAGGCTACTAAACATAAGTACTCTAGATTGAAACAATTCACATTTTTTTTGTTTATCGGATTATTTTTAAGCTATGTCTATTTTTCATATAAGTCCAAAAAAAAGAAAGTGATTTTCAAACAACTTATTGAGAAAATAGCGGTTTTAGAAAACAATAAATCACAAATAACTGAAAAGCCTATTCTTAAGAAAGAAGTGATCATTCCTGATGAAAAAGCAACTGAAATTTTAGAGCGTCTACAAAAATTTGAGCTTCAAGAATCTTATCTAGATCCCAATTGTAATTTGCGCTTTGTTGCTAAAAAAGTAAAAACAAATGCTACTTATTTGTCCATAGTAAT
>CAYGPQ010000130.1:0-9955 GCA_964351775.1 uncultured Kordia sp.
GATACAATTTTCTATCTATCTCGACTGCGCTCGATATGACAGAAAATCACTCGAACGGACGTTTCGTAACCAACAACCAAAAGCTAAAGGCTAAAAGCCAACAGCTAACAACTAATTCATCAACTCCTCAATCTCATCTGCTTCAATTGGAATATTACGCATCAAGTTAAACGGTTCGCCACTTTCTTGAATCACAACATCATCTTCCAAACGAATTCCAAAACCTTCTGCTGGAATGTAAATTCCTGGTTCTACGGTAAACACCATATTTGCTTGCATTGGTTCTGTCAAAATTCCGTAATCATGTGTGTCCAATCCCATGTGGTGCGAAGTTCCGTGCATAAAATACTTTTTATACGCTGGCCAATCTGGATCTTCGTTTTGTACATCGGCTTTGTCAATCAGTTTCAGCCCTAACAATTCCGAAGTCATTAATTTTCCAACTTCCACATGATACGCTGCCCAATCGGTTCCCGGAACCAACATTTTAGTCGCTTCATTCTTCACCCGATTGACTGCATTATATACTTCTTTTTGTCGTGGTGTAAATGTTCCCGAAACAGGAATCGTACGACTCATGTCACTCTTATAATTGGCATATTCGGCACCGACATCGAGCAAAATCAATTCGCCAGGTTTACATTCTTGATTGTTCTCAATATAATGCAACACATTTGCGTTATTTCCCGAAGCTACAATGGGCGTATACGCAAATCCTTTGGAACGACTTCGTAAAAATTCGTGAATAAACTCAGCTTCAATTTCATATTCAAAAACGCCAGGTTTTACAAAACCTAAAATTCTGCGAAAACCTTTCTCAGTAATATCACACGCGTGTTGTATCAAATTGATTTCTGTTTTATCTTTTACCGAGCGTAATCGTTGTAAAATAGGATTGCTTTTCGCAACACTATGCGCAGGGTATTTGGCTGTTAACCACTTTGTAAAACGATCTTCACGTGTTTCTGTTTCTACATTTGCACGGTAATGTTCGTTGGTATTAATATAAACCGTATCACATTGCGTCATAATTTCAAACATGATTTTCTCCAAATCTTGCAACCAATACACGGTTTTAATTCCTGATGTTTCAAGCGCCGCTTCTTTCGTTAACTTTTCGCCTTCCCAAATGGCAATATGTTCGTTGGTTTCTTTCAAAAACAAAATCTCGCGGTGTTTCTCTTTGGGACAATCTGGGAACAATACCAAAATACTCTCTTCCTGATCTACGCCGCTGAGGTAAAAAATATCTCTGTGTTGCTCAAAAGGCATCGTGCTATCGGCACTAATTGGGTAAATATCATTCGAATTAAACACTGCCAAACTACTAGGTTTCATTTGCGCCATAAAATTCTTTCTATTCTTTATAAACAGGTTGCGATCTATTGGTTGGTATTTCATCTTTGTAATATTAAATTGATTTCCCTCAAAAATAATCAAACAAAAAAACAATTAACTAGCCAAATGGCGGAATTTTTTAATGTAACGATGTATCAATTTGGAAATGTGTTAATTTGATGATTTGAAGATGTATGTCTTTTCGAGTTTCGACGACGCAATCTCATTCAAACAAAAAATGTATCAATTTGGAAATGTGTTAATTTGATGATTTGAAGATGTCTCAATATGAAAACTTATAAATAATCGATTTTATGATTTGGAAATGTGTCAATTTAAAAATATTTTCACATACCAACATACCAACATACTAACCCACATGCTTCCGAATCCGACTAATATGTCGCGTAGAAATTCCTAAAAAAGAAGCCAAATAATGTAGTGGAACTTCCTTTAAAAACTTTGGTTCGTTCAAAAGGAGTTTTTTATAGCGTTCTTCGGGTGTTAAGGTCAGTAAATCAATGCGATAATCGTCAATATGGTAAATTTGATTTTCAATTAAATTGTAATAAAACCGATGAAATGCTTTATTGGTTGAAAGTAATTTTTGGAAGTTTTTTTGATCAATCACAAACAACTCACAATCGCTAATTGCTTTGATATTTTTCCGTGATGGAATTTGAAATCGAAAACTTTTCAAAGCCGCTGTGGCAGAATTTTTCAAAGCGAGATAGGTTGTTTTTTCTTCGCCTTCCACCAAGATATTGTGTTGTAAAATGCCGCTTTCAATAAAACAGAAATAGGTACAAATCGTACCTTCTTCTACAAAAAAGGTATTCTTTTTTAAGTGTAAAAGTTGAAACGTTTCTAAAATCTTGGGAACTTCAGCGTTTAAAGTTTCATCTTGAATGATGGTTTTTAAGTATACTTCAAAATTTGCAGTAGAGACATTCATCAATCAACAATTTATATTTTTAAAGAAATAGTAAATTACTTTTTAAGCAATCCAGCTATAAATAAAATAAGGACTGCTCCGATAGCACCCGTAGCTATATCACTCAAAATTCCAGTGCCAATAGAAATTTTTAAAGCTCCCAAAACCCAATTACCTACCAAACCACCAATAATACCTATAATGATATTAATTAGTAGCCCAAAACCACCACCTTTCATTAAATATCCACCTAACCAACCTGCAACCGCTCCAATTAATAATGCATAAAGTAATCCCATGATTTTAAATTTTATTGTTATTAGACTGGAAGATACTAAAAATATAATTGTTATTTTGTGAAGAGGGAAATTCTGAAAGCGAAACATTGAGAGTTTTT
The DNA here is from genome assembly GCA_964351775.1 of uncultured Kordia sp. Taxonomy (GTDB): domain Bacteria; phylum Bacteroidota; class Bacteroidia; order Flavobacteriales; family Flavobacteriaceae; genus Kordia. The sequence goes on from CAYGPQ010000130.1 coordinate 2,670, forward strand.
TAATCAAATATACAGGAGAAGCAGTTCAGGCTAAAGTGAAAATTGCGTTTATTTATTTTCTCTATTTTACTACTATCGATGAAACACCTAAGAACGAAAAGTGACCAAAGATGATGACAGAATTTTTAGACTCAATAATTTCATTTTGTAACAGATGGATTATGCTGCCTTCTTTCTTTTTAGGCATCATTGGCTTCTTCTTTTTCACGTATTCTGTTAGTAATGAAAAAATAGAAAGAAAAAAAACGAAAGCAATTGGAGTGACCTTTCTTGGATTTCTAACTTTCACTTTTTTGGTTAATATTACTTTGAGTTTAAGCTTTAAAGTGCTTGTTAAAAACGAATTAATTCATTTATTAAATCAACCTGAATTAGTAATCAAAATAAATGATGAAAAGCTGGACGCTGAATATGCAAATCGAGTTGTCGACGAATTAAAAAAAATAGGAAATGCAACTCCAGATCATTCATATCCTAAAAGAGAAAAAGAAATAACCGTAAAAATAGTGTCAAAGAATGACTCATTAACTTTAAGAATAATGAGAGATTCTAGAAGGAGATTTGAGTTTTGGATATATTTAGACAAATATAAACTCACAAAAGATAACAGTACAGGAAATAACGTAAGTACGATGGTATTTTTAAGATACTTTGGTAGTTGATAAATTATATTTTTTTCTTTCTGAAGAATTGAAAAATATTCATGAATTCGTGACAATCCATTTCTTGATGAAGAGATTGTTTCACTATCGTTCGCAAATACATTTCTAACAAATCTAACAATCCAAGAAGTCTCAGAAAGTCTAAAAAAACCATCCAAAATTTTGCCAAGTTTGCAACATTCAGTAATTTCCAACATTAAACCAAAACCAACCATGAAACCTAACATCTTACTCTTTGTATTTTCTATCTTCTTTTTGCAATTTAGTATTGCCCAAACGAATCCAACTTCAGCTTCCACAGTGCAAGAAGCGTTAGTGCAGAAAGCAAAAATTACACAAAACTCAACCGTAAAAAACATTGAATTTACCAATATTGGACCTACAATCATGAGTGGGCGTGTGGTCGATTTGGATGTAAATCCAAACAATCCAACCGAATTTTACGTGGCGTATGCTTCTGGTGGCTTGTGGTACACACAAAACAATGGAACAACGTTTGAGCCTGTTTTAGACAGTTCGCCAACACAAAATATTGGAGATATTGCGGTGGATTGGAAGTCAAAAACAATTTGGGTTGGAACCGGAGAAAACAACTCTTCACGTTCTTCGTATGCAGGAATTGGAATCTTAAAAAGCACGGATAACGGTAAAAACTGGGAAAATGTAGGTTTGCTCGATTCACATCATATCAGCAGAATCGTTATCAATCCGAACAATGGAAACGAAGTTGTGGTCGCAGTTTTAGGTCATTTATATTCGCCAAATGCAGAACGCGGAATCTTCAAAACAACGGATGGCGGAAACACATGGAGCAAAACATTATTCATTAATAACGATACAGGAATTGTCGATTTAGCCGTTGCGCCAAACAATTTCAACGTACAATATGCAGCTTCATGGGAACGCGATCGTAAAGCGTGGAATTTTGTCGGAAACGGCATCAATTCGGCAATTTATAAAAGTACAGACGCAGGACAAACATGGAAAAAAGTAAGTGAAAAATCAGGATTTCCAGAAGGCGATGGCGTTGGACGTATTGGATTGGCAGTGTACGATGATGAAACGGTATATGCCTTTCATGACAGTCAATTTAGAAGAGAAGACGAAAAGAAAAAAGAAGGCGATTCCGAAGCCTTGACGAAAGATGATTTCAAAACGATGTCGTCGGAGAAATTTCTGAGCTTAACAGACAAACAACTCAATACATATTTAAAAACAAACGGTTTTCAAGAAAAATACAGAGCCGAAAATGTAAAACAATTGGTGAGAAGTGGCACGATAAAACCAATTGATTTGGCAAAATATTTAGAAGATGCCAACTCGCTTTTATTTGATACGCCCGTAATTGGCGCGCAAATTTTCAAAACAACGAATGGTGGAAAATCGTGGAAGAAAACACACGAAGACTATTTAGATGATGTCGTGTATTCCTATGGTTATTACTTTGGAATGATTCGCGTAAGTCCAAAAAATCCGGAGCAAATTTATATTGCCGGCGTGCCAATTTTACGTTCGCAAGATGGTGGACAAACCTTCAAATCAATCAACGGACAAAACGTACACGTAGATCATCATTCGCTTTGGGTGAATCCAAACAATCCCAATCATTTAATCAATGGAAATGATGGCGGTGTGAATATTTCCTATGACAATGGCGATAATTGGATCAAGTGTAATACGCCTGCAGTTGGACAATTTTACGCAATTTATGCAGACGAGCAAACACCGTACAAAGTATATGGCGGATTGCAAGACAATGGTGTTTGGGTTGGACCAAATAACTACCAAGCTTCTGTAAAATGGCATGAAGAAGGACAATATCCGTACGAGCGAATTATGGGTGGCGACGGAATGCAAGTGCAGGTAGACAAGCGCAATCCGAACATTGTGTATACAGGATATCAGTTTGGAAATTACTTTAGAATCGATCGTGAAAGTGGTTCCAGACAGTACATTCAACCAAAACATGAATTAGGAGAATCGCCATACCGATTTAACTGGCAAACACCAATTCACTTATCAGTTCACAATCAAGATATTTTATATTTAGGAGGAAACAAATTGCACAGATCGCTCAACAAAGGTGATGATTGGACCACCATTTCGGACGATTTAACTCAAGGTGGAAAAAAAGGAAATGTAGCGTACGGAACCTTGACAAGTATTTCTGAATCGCCTTTCCAATTTGGATTACTATACGTTGGAAGTGATGATGGATTGATTCATGTGACGAAAAACGGCGGCGGCGATTGGCAAAATATTTCGAGCGGATTGCCGAAAGATTTGTGGGTTTCACGCGTGATTGCTTCTGCACACAAAAAAGAACGCGTGTATATAACCTTAAACGGCTATCGTTGGGACGATTTTTCAAGCTACGTGTACATGTCTGACAATTACGGACAAACTTGGAAAAGCATTGGAAACTTCATTCCAGCTTCGCCAGTAAATGTCATCAAAGAAGATCCAGAAAACGAAAATGTACTATACATTGGAACTGACAATGGCGCATACGCTTCGTTAGACCTAGGAACAACTTGGCAGCCTTTCCATAACGGATTACCTAATGTGGCGGTTCATGATATTGTCGTGCAAAAACAAGCGAAGGATTTATTACTTGGAACGCACGGACGCTCAATTTACAAAGCAAATATTGGGGTTTTACAACAAGTTGATGCAACTATTGCAAGTAAAGATATTCATGTATTTGCGGTAAAGAATGTTCGTTACAGATCATCTTGGGGATCCACTTGGAGTAAATGGTTGACACCAAATGTACCAAAGCAAAACATTAATTTCCATTCGAAAAAAGCAGGAAAGCTTACCATAAAAGTAATAGCTGATAACGATGTTGTGATGAACGAATACAGTGTGGATGCTGATGCAGGATTCAATACATGGACATACGATTTGAGCGTAACTGAAAAAGGGCGCAAAAAATTCTTAGACAAAGCGAAAGACATCGAAATTTCTAAAAAGAAAAACGATACGTATTATTTACCAAAAGGAACCTACACGATTGAAATTTCAGGAAATGGCGGAAAAGATGCTACGAAATTGGTGATTGAATAAGTTTTGGTGAAATGATATTTTGACTTCACATTTGCGTCATCTTGAACTGTATGCTGAGTTTGTTGAATAATAATATTTGAATGAAACAAAAGTTATACTTCCTTTCAGGAACGATGTGTACGCCACAATTATGGGATTTTGTTTGTGCTGAATTAACACAGTACAATTGTATTTTTATAGATACAACTTCGGCAACTTCATTTGATGAAATAGATAGTTTGTTAAACGAAATTTTGGAAGAAAAGGCACAGGTAGTTGCTTTTTCGATGGGTGCGTATGCAGCAATTCATTTTGCAGTATCACATCCGAACCGAATTGAGAAAATGATTGTGATTGCAGCTTCCGCAAATGGGTTGGAAGCCAAAGAATTACAGTTGCGAAAAAACACGATTGATTTTCTAGAAAAACACAATTATAAAGGAATTTCCAATGCACGCGCGTTGCAGTTTCTACACCCGAAAAATCATCAAAATGGTGCGTTGATTCAAGTGATTAAAGACATGGATGCGGCATTGGGAAAAGACGTTTTAATTCGTCAACTCAAAGCAACTTCGCAACGCGTTGATGTAACCAGCGAGTTAAAAAACATTCAAACTCAAATTCACATTATTGCAGCAAAAGAAGATGCTTTGATAAGCATAGAAGCGGTAAAAAACACGCAGCAAGACTTGCCAAAAGCTACGATTACGATTTTAAAAAATTGCGGACACATGATTCCGTTGGAAATGCCTGATTTGGTGCGTGAAACTATTTTGAAATTTTTTTGAAGGCAAAATTAATATACCTGAGTTCGATTTAAGAAATCAGTAATATAATAGCTGAGAGCACTAAAATCAATCCTTTGTCACTTCGAGCGCAGTCGAGAAGCTACAAAACGCTATTTTTTATTGAATCTCGACTGCGCTCGATTTGACATTTTAGTTAAAACGCTGAAAATACACGATATTAAAAACTAAGTTATACCGAACTCGCGTTAAAAATCATATTAAGGACTATTTACTCCTTCAACATCGCCAACACATATTCCTTATAACTCGCACCAATGGGAACTTCGACGTCGTTTAATTCAATATCATGTGGTGTAAAAGCCGTTACTTTTTTACTATTAATTAAATACGATCTGTGAACGCGTAAAAAAGCGTGTGTTGCCAATTCTTTTTCCAAATCGCTAATTTTTTGTTTAGAAACAATAGATTTTGATTCGGTATGAATTTTTACATAATCTTTCAGACTTTCAACATATACAATAGCACTCACGGCAACTTTGTGGAATTTTGTTCCAGATTTAATCTGTATGAGTGTTTCTGTTGCTGTTTGAGGAATGGCAACGGAAGTTTGCACAGGTTTGAGCTCTCTAAAATAACGCTCGACAGCTCGGAAAAATCGATCGAAAGTAATCGGTTTTAAAAGGTAATCTGCCACATCTAAATCATAACTTTCCAGTGCATATTCTCGGTATGCTGTGGTAAAAATAGTTTTTGGCGGATTACGCAACGATTTTAGAAAATCGATTCCGGTAATGGTGGGCATTTTAATATCCAAAAACAACAAATCGATTTGTTGTGTATTCAATATTTCCAATGCTTTCATTGCATTGTTACACGTAGCAACCACTTCAAAAGAAGCAATTTTGGCAATATGATTCTCTAGCAATTTAATTGCCAAAGGTTCATCATCAACTACTAAGCATTTAACCTTCATGATGTTGTATTTAGCGTAATTGTTACCTCAAAAGAACTTTCCTGTTGATCAATAGCAATCGTATGCGAAGTCGGATATACCAAGGCTAACTGTTTATGAATATTTTCCAAACCAATGGTATGTTTAGCACTTTCCGGTTGTTGCATCGCTGTCGTATTAAACACCGCAAAAGATAACACATTTTCTTTTTGTGTAAGGTCAATGGTGATTTTTGGACTTCCAGAATCTTCTCCAGCGCCATGTTTAAAAGCATTTTCAACAATCGATAACAAAATCAACGGTGCAATTTTAGCAGTTGCTTCCACACGATGTGTAAACGATACTTCCAAGCGTTCGTCATAGCGTAATCTTTCTAGTGCAATATAGTTTTCTAGCAGCGTAATTTCTCCCGATAAGGGCACATATTTTTGATCACATCGATATAAAACATAATCTAATATTTCAGATAATTTTCCAATGGATTCTGATGTTTTGGGAGAATTTATAATCGATAATGAATAAATATTATTTAACGTATTGAACAAAAAATGTGGATTCAATTGCGCTTTCAGCATCTTCAATTCAATTTCTATTTTCTCCTTTTTTAACGATTGTTCGTCCATGCGTTCCAACATCAATTTGATCAGTAAAAAGAAAAAAGCCACTGAAAAAATGGTGAAAAAATAACCTCTTATTAGTTTTCTCCAATCGGTCACAATTTCTAGTAATGGTTCTTGATCAAATGGCGCTTGTCTAAATAATGGCTCAGCTCCATGTACCATTAAAACACGAGAAAGTACACAAACAAAATAAGTACTTGCAATTGCGTATACTAAGAACAAGATATATTTTTTGGTAAATAAGTATCTAGGAATCAGCCAATAAGCTAAAAAGTATGAAATAATGATTTGTGGAACCACATGCGCTCCTCTTGCAATGGCTAAAACCCACAATGGATCTTCCGAAGCATCAGAAAAAATTAAAAACATATACAAGCACAACCAAAAAACAACGTGTTTTAATAAACGTCGATTTTTCACATATTCGATACTATCTCTAATAATTGCCATAACTAAGGTTTCAAATCTAATAATTATGTATAAAAGTACACATTACACGAGTGAAAAAAAGCGGAATAGATGAATAGCATAAAAAAACACCTGAACACTATAAAAAAGTAGACAAAACTAGTATGCGGTTAAATATCAGGTATATGACGATTTTATAAGCGTGTTTGGCTATAAAAAAAAACAGCGTTTGTTTTAACAACATCTTTGTGGCATCAATCATTCATAAAAAACGAACATGAAAAAAATAGTCATTCTGTTTGTGTACTTAGCGTTTCTAATTGCACATGCACAGCAAAACAACGAATACGCGATTACTGGAAAAGTAGTCGATAAAACTACACAGCAACCGTTGGAATATGCTACGATTACCATTTTAGACGCTAAAAATAATACAACACTCGAAGGTGGAATTACAGATGGAAAAGGAAATTTTACACTAGAAATAGGGGAAGGCGTTTATAACATTAAAATTGAGTTTATTTCTTTTAAAGCACACGAATTAAAAGAGGTTTCTATTGCAAAAGATCTCAACTTAGGAACGATCAATTTAGAAGATGATTTGGAATCGTTGGGTGAAGTAGAAATTATTGCTGAGAAATCTACCGTAGAATTAAAGTTAGATAAAAAAATATTCAACGTAGGTAAAGATTTGATTTCCCAAGGAGGAACCGTCAATGATATTTTGGACAATGTACCTTCCGTAAGTGTAGATGCCGGCGGAGGAATAAGCTTAAGAGGAAATGGAAACGTCCGAATTCTCATCAATGGAAAACCTTCAGCATTAATTGCGAATAATGGATTGGAT
>CAYGPQ010000131.1:0-9891 GCA_964351775.1 uncultured Kordia sp.
TTACATTAAAAAATAACGTAGTCTTTAATGCGGCATTTTGTAATTTAATTGGTATGAAACCTAGAGTCGTCTTGCTTTCAAAAGTTCCTTTGGATACATATTGTATTGCTCCTTAAATAGTTTTGAAAAATAATGTGTATCATAATATCCTACTGCATACGAAATTTGTGAAATGGTATCGTATACATAATCGTCAATACATTGTTTTGCTTTGTGGAGTCTTAAAACTCTAATATATTTATTAGGAGTTAAGTGAATAAGGCTTTTTATTTTTCGGTGCAGCTGTCGTTCACTAACTGCCATTTTATATGACAAGTCGTATAAATTCAAATCTTTGTGTTTAATGTTTTTATACACTTCATTTTCCATCTCCATTAACCATAAAGAATCCTGTTTTGAAATCTTATCTGGATTAATTTCGTTTTTACACATTGATTTTACTCTTTCATTAGAGTGATATATTTCATAAATTAAAGGCACTTTTTCTATGACTTTTTCTCCACTAGCAAGTTTTAAAACTTCTTCAATTAGGCTCGCTATTTCCTGACTGCTTGAAAAAATAATATCACTTGTGTTATTATTTATCGAATTCACACTTGATTTTGAAGATTTTTCGTTTGCTTGAATGATGGTAGTTAATGGTGTTTTAATATCTTTTACGAGTCGCATTAAAACATCAGAAGAACTCCAATCTATAGTATTTATATTATCTAGATTCATGGTAAAAGTTTTAGTTATTGATTTATTTTAAGCACTGTAACTCATTGGTGTGTGAACGTTATTATTGGGGATCTCATAAGACTCTGAAGTTTCATTTGAGTTATGATCAACTAAGTGTTTGTTTTTATTGTAGAAGTCTATGATGCCATCATAGGTCATGGCTATTGGGATTGTTTCAGAACCTAAATAGTTAACAGATTCACCTATGACCATTGGTTTTACACCTAATAGTTTTAGTATTCTTAATAGTTTACTATCACATTCTGCAAAGGCTACGTTTCCAGTATTAGTACAAATAAGTTCCGCTACAGATGCCAATAATTTTTTAAATAAATTAATGTCACGCACCTCTTTTTTGATTGCAAATCGCCCTATGTGATAAATGTTGTGTACGTTGGGTACATGAATTGCAAAAAATGGGTTGATTCCAAAAATTTTCTGAAGTGGTAATACATCTGTATAATTCCATTTTAAAATACGAATAGCTCCTAAAATGGTTCCTTCTGTATCTTTAGCAGTATAAACCTCTGAGTTTTCGTAATAATTCATTTCTTCTTCATAGATAGAATTCACATCATTTTTGTAATCTTGCGGAAGCTTGTTATTAGCATGATGTTTAAAGTTTTCACTTACAACAAATTCTGCTAAATTGATCAATTGGTTTTTTGGAAGCTTTTCTAAATAGTTTTTCGAGAGTATCATATGTGGTATGTTTTACTCAAATCTATCGAGATACTAGACCTATATCATTACACAAAAAGGTAGTAATGAAATAGTTCCATAAAAACCACACAAAAGGGTAGGTTTATAAAAAAATATTTATATTTGTTATAAAACTTTGCTATGCCAGATGTAAATGATTTTTTTTCTTTTGTTAATAGAGTTGATGATGTTTCTGAAGAAGACCAACAACAAGCTATTAATTATTTAACATCAATTGATGCCTTTGCTAGAACTACTTACAAAAGCCTTTATGTAATTGACTACAAAAAAAAAGGATTTGATTATGTTTCTGAAAACCCTTTATTCTTATGTGGGAATACCGCTGAAGAAGTAAAAAAAATGGGATACGCATTCTATTTTAAACATGTTATTGAAGAAGATTTACAGCTTCTTTTGAAAATTAATACCATCGGTTTTGAATATTATGAAAAAGTTCCTATTGAAGAGCGAAAAGATTATACAATATCCTATGATTTTCATTTAATTAATAAAAAAGGTGAAAAAACGTTAATTAATCAGAAAATGACACCTTTGTTTTTAACAGCTGAAGGGAAATTATGGAAAGCTATCGCTATCATTTCGCTATCATCTGAAACCAAATCCGGTAATATTAGAGTAACTAATAATAAAAACAAAAAAGTATTTAGTTACAATTTAGAAGGTGATTTTTGGAAAGAAACTGAAGCCATAAAATTGAGTAATAGAGAAAAAGAAATTTTACAATACTCCACTAGAGGTTATACCATAAACGAAGTAGCAGAAGCTATATTTGTTTCTCCTGATACGGTAAAATTTCATAGAAAAAAACTGTTTGAAAAATTAAACGTAGCAAATATTTCAGAAGCAATTGCGTATGCAACGAATAATAAATTGATTTAACTATTCATTCATTATTGTAGATAAATAGAACTCAGGGAATTTCTTTATTTTTTTATCTGTTGCAATATTATAAAGTACGTGTGTACACATCGCTGCTACTGTCCAAGAAGCAATAGATAACTGTGGTGGTGGCAATACTTCTTTTTCGTTTTTATATTCTTCAACAATGCCATCAATCCAGTCGTGTGGCGTTCTCCAGAATTTCAGATAACTAGATACGTATTCTACCATTTTGACTTCATTAAATTTTTCGTCAAGTTTTTCAATTGAATTTAACGCTAAGCCTTTTGGGGTAATCACAGTAACTAATCCTCCCCAACCTAAATTGTAAGGATGAAGGACTGAAATTCCTCTTTGCTGACAAATTCCATCAAAAACTAGTGGTACATCTGAAGAGAAATCCAAAGCATTAATGGCAATTTTGTGATCAGTGATATATGCTTCCACATTATCTACGGTTAAAAAACAATTATGAACTGTGATTGTTGCATTTTTATTAATAGCTAATAATCTTTTCTTAATTGCGCTCACTTTATCTTTAGAAATATCTTCTTCGGTATAATTTTGCCTATTCAAATTTGATGTTTCTACTTGATCGCCATCTATGATGGTTATATTCTCAAAGCCCATGCGCAAAGCACATTCCGCAATGACACTACCAATTCCGGCACCTGCCAATAGTATTGGACAGTTTTTAATTGCTTCTTGATCTTCGAGGGAAAGATAAATTCTGTTTCTACTGTATCTAGTATCCATTCTTGTTAGGGTTTCAACAAAAGTAACAAGTAATAGATAATAATACTCTACTCAAAAGGGTAGTATTCAATAAAACTTATCAGAAAAATATTAACAATTACTATCTTTTTACTGTCTTTTTTCTGTCTTTTCGCTGTCTTTAAAAATTACACCTTATAAATATCAGGAAGTAAAATGTTGATTTTCAGTATAATATGAAATTAAAAAATATCTTTTTTTATATGATAATTAATAAGGAACTGTAAAAGAGGAAAGTTACTAAAAAATGCCTTTCGTAAAGTAGGGGTTATAAAAAGGTGAAAGACTAAAATTACTTCAACTACGTTTAGCATGAACTTCTCACCTTAATCTTCAAATCGTTTCAATTTAATCCAAAAAAAAAAGCCTTCCGTTAAGAAGGCTTCATAAAAGGGTAAAAGACGGGATTCGAACCCGCGACCCTTGGTACCACAAACCAATGCTCTAACCAGCTGAGCTACAATTACCATTTGTTTTGCGGATGCAAATATAGGACATTTTTCATTTTATCCAAAGCAATTTCAAAACTTATTTTACATTGTTTTTTATGTGTGTGATTTTAAAAAGATTAGCGCTCAAAATATTTTTTTAATTACCAATCGTGCTTCAATTTGAAAAGATAATTACCCAAAACATCCACACGTTATAAACTGTGAACATGGAACATATTGAGTGATATGACTTAACTGGAAAGTCTCAGGACTTATCTCATATAAAGGAATCATTACAAAGATGAATACTAACACTATTGCCATCACTTTAGATCGTAACGAAAACTTTCGCGTACTAGACGCATATTGAAATTGAAACGGATCGTGTATGTGCTCTTGTTCCATAATTTTAAGTGTTAAATTAAATTTGAAAGTGAATCAACGGCAACATAACGCTCCACCGTGAAACCTTCTGCGTATTCTGTACCGATTAAGCGACCTAAATCTCGTGCGCGGTAGTTGATGCTATCAATAAAGTTTTTACTCGTTATAGGCGTTTCTGCTTCGTTGCTCTTCGGATCGTAAAATTGTGAACTATACGCCAACACTGCTTCTTGCTTTGTATCAATATATCCCGAAACATCGACTACGAAATCTGGTTCTATATTTTTCCATTGTATATAATGATACACATGTTTTGGTCGCCACTTTTCTTGAGGTTTTCCATCGAGTTCAGTTTCAATCTTCATCAATCCGCTTAAAAAACAAGCATCGCTCACCAATTGACTTCCTTTTCCGTGATCAATATGGCGATCGTCAATGGCATTACACAACACAATTTCGGGTTGATATTTACGAATCATCTTAATGATTTCCAACTGATGCTTTTTATCATTCACAAAAAAACCATCTGCAAAAGCCAAATTTTCTCTAACTGCTACACCTAATATTTTCGCCGCATTTGCTGCTTCTATATCTCTTAAATCTGCGGAACCACGTGTACCCAATTCGCCACGTGTTAAATCAACAATACCAACTTTTTTACCATTGGCTACTTCTTTGGCTACTGTAGCGCCGCAACCCAATTCTACATCGTCCGGATGCGCACCAAAAGCTACTATATCTAATTTCATACGTTTTCTATTCTTTTTTTGGGCATTCCAATCTGTTTCCTTGCTCAAAAGCAGCAAACAAATTGTCAGGCTATCCGCGTTACATGGTAACTTGCTCCTATCCTTAATGCAAATACAGATATGCTAACATACTGAACGGAGTCGAAGTATCCCTAATGCAAAATACCAAATTATTTCTTCTTCGCCTTTTCAATCGCTTGTTCAATATCAGAAATGATATCTTTTCTATCTTCTATTCCAACCGAGAAACGAATCAATCCGTCAGCAATTCCTTGTTTTGCGCGTTCTTCGGGTGTTAGTAATGCGTGTGAAGTTTTTGTCGGACTCAACATAGTACTTTCTACACCCGCCAAACTCATGGAAGGTTTGATCATTTTGAGCGATTTGAAAAACTTAGAAACATTATATGTCGGTTTCAACTCAAACGATAACATACCGCCAAATCCTAACATCTGTGATTTCGCCAATTCATGATCTGGATGCGATTTTAATCCCGGATAATATACGTGTGCAACTGCTTCATGATTTTCTAAATAATTTGCGAGTTTTAGTGCATTCTTATTTTGCTCTTTCACTCGAATTCCCAAGGTTTTCATGCTTCTTTCCAACATCCAAACGGTAAAATCACTCAAGCTTCCACCTAAGTTTTTCCCCAACTGAAAAATCTGATTGATATGTGCTTCAGAAGCCGCAACTGCACCCGCTAAAATATCACTATGTCCTCCAAAATATTTCGTCGCACTGTGAATCATAATATCAATTCCCATAGTTCCAGGCAACTGATTTACAGGACTTGCAAAGGTATTATCAATCATCGTTACAATATTGTGTTTCTTAGCAAGTTTGGCAACTTTACGAATGTCTGTAATTTTCAATAACGGATTTGAAGGCGTTTCAATATACATCACTTTTGTGTTCTTTTTGATTGCCTTTTTGAAGTCTTTGATGTCTAAACTTTCCGTAAACGAATATTCAATTCCATATTTGTGAAATTCTTCCAATACCAAATTCATCGTGCCACCATAGAGTGCATTTTGCAACACAATATGATCTCCTTTGTGCAAAAAAGCGAGTAAACTTGTGCTTACGGCTGCCATTCCGCTTCCGAAAATTATACCTGCTTCAGTATGTTCTAACGCAGCTACTTTTTTGCTTAATGCTTCTTGATTTGGCGTATTAAAATAGCGCGGATAACGCTTTACATCTACATCATCAAACGCATACGAACTGCTCATATATAATGGAGAAACTGCTCCTTTAAATTGTTCATCCTTCACTTCACCAACATGCGTACAAACGGTGTTGAGACCTAATTTTTTATTTTTCATGAACCCTAATTTTCGATGCAACTAAACTACAAAACTGTACGCTATAATCCTAGACTTTAACGGTCTTCCATTTTCCTTTTTTGAATATCATCATTCCGACAATCGCAATTAAAACTTCCGCAGCTGTAATTGCCCAAAATACGCCTTGTGGTCCATATTCCAACTCTATTGCCACGATATACGCAAACGGTAATTGAAATAGCCAAAAACAAAGAATATTAATATATGTTGGTGTTTTCGTATCTCCAGCTCCATTGAATGATTGAATGATCACCATTCCGTATCCATAGAAAATATAACCAACAGCTACAATTTGCAAACACAACGCGCCATTTTCTACCACAATAGCTACATCAGTAAATAGGCGAATGATTTCTTTGGCAAATATGAAATAGATTACAGAAACAATTGCCATAAACCAAGCATTGTATTTTCCAGTTTTCCAAACGGACGTTTCAGCTCTATTGGGTTGTTTTGCTCCTAAGTTTTGTCCAACCAAAGTTGCTGCGGCATTACTCATCCCCCAACAGGGCAATAGCGTAAACATCACCACACGAATAGCAATTGTATATCCTGCTAAAACATCACTTCCAAATTCAGACATGATACGCATTAAAAAAATCCAACTTGATGTTGCAATGAGAAATTGTCCAATTCCTCCTAAAGAAATTCTTAGTAAGTTGAACATAATTGTGGTTCGCAATACTAAATCTTTGAATTTGATTTTAATTGCACTCCAACCATAGAAAAGAATTCCTAATTGGAATAATACAGCACTTCCACGTCCAATGGTGGTTGCAATAGCCGCACCTTCTACGCCATACGCAGGAATTGGTCCGAGTCCAAAAATAAATATTGGATCTAAGATAATATTAAGTCCATTGGATAAAATCAATGCTTTCATAGCAATAGAAGCATTACCTGCACCTCTAAAGATTGCATTGATCAGAAATAATAACATGATTGTTATGTTTCCGCCTAATAGAATTTGTGTATACCCATACCCTTGTTCTATAAGTTCTGATTCACCGCCCATGAGTCCTAAGATTTCTTTTGGATATAGAATTCCAATAACGCTGACAATACTCGCTATGAATATTCCTAAAAATATGGCTTGCACCGCAACTTTTGAAGCACCATTAGGATCTTTTTCTCCTATTCTACGAGCAACCAAAGCAGTTGCTGCCATACTTACGCCAATGGCAACAGCGTATACTAATGTAACTACTGATTCCGTAAGTCCGATAGTTGCAACGGCATTTGTGCTGACTTGAGAGACAAAAGCAATATCGACAATTGCGAATATTGATTCCATCAACATTTCAAGAATCATAGGAATTGAAAGCATGAAGATTGCCTTTCGAATGCTTCCTGTGGTAAAATCGTTTTGAGAGCCTTTTATAGCTTCTTTAAAGTATGCGTATAATTGTTTGATTGATAATTTATGATCTTGAGACATTTTTGATAGTTATATATTAGAGATAGGTAACCTCAAGAAGATTGGGTTACAAAAAAGGGTCGATAGCAATCGACGAGTTCCGAATATATACTACTTACAATTTCATAATGACACAAATATCGCTTTTTTTTCTGATTATGCAAATTGTATAACTTTTCTAGATTGAAATGATCTTAATAAAAAGGTATTGAAAAAAGCGATATTGTTATGCTCAGATATAATTACTTTCCTTCAATCCAATTCAAAATACTTTCATCGTTTGGCAATGTTTGCGGAGAAACTACTTTTTCCAACTCACCTTTTGCATTGACTAGATATTTTTGAAAGTTCCACGAAACCTCCGAATCTTGCAGTCCATTTTGTGATTTTTGTGTCAGAAACTGATATACTTCGTGCATATCTGAACCTTTCACCGAAATTTTGCTCATCATCGGAAATGTGACACCGTAATTTGCTTTACAAAACTTCGCTATTTGTTGATCGCTTCCAGGTTCTTGAGCGCCAAAGTTGTTTGCCGGAAAACCTATAATGGTAAAGTTTTTATTTTTAAAAGTTTCGTATACTTCTTGTAATTGCTCGTACTGTGGCGTTAATCCACATTCAGAAGCTGTATTTACGATGAGTACTTTTTTTCCTTTTAAATCGGCTATTTTAAAGTCGTTTCCAGCAATATCTTTTACTGTAAATTGATGAATTGATCCTTTTTCCATAGTTTTTTTGGGTATTATTTTTTCTTGGTTTGAAGCGGTTTCTTTCGCATTTTCTTTAGGTTTTGACGTGCAACTAACCACACACAAAACAAGTACTAGTATAAATCCTCTCATTGGTTCTTTAGTTTGCATCAAAAATACGAAAGTATTTGCTTAGAAATGGAATGCTCTTTACTCTTTTGAAAATATATTGTGATAGATGCTGTTTAAATGAAAGTGAAATTTTAAGAAATGATTCAATTATTTTTATAGATTTAAACTATGAAACGAACGTATATTATTATCTTTTGTCTTATCATCTTAATTCTTGGTTTTTTAAAACTATCACAACATGTAAACATCAATCCGTTTCGAACTGTGGGCGAAAAACTAGATTCGTTCAACAACGTTGCTATCTACTATAATGGTGCTGTAAATCATGTTGAAAAACGAAATATTACGAAAGATGGCTATAATTTAGGGTTACAATTTCAATGTGTTGAATTTGTCAAACGCTATTATTATGAAAATTTACACCATCAAATGCCTGATAGTTATGGACACGCCAAAGATTTTTTTAATCCAAATGTAAAAGATGGAACACTAAATACACAACGAAGTTTACTTCAATTTAAAAACGGAAGCAGTTCAAAACCTAAAACAAATGATATTTTAGTCTTTCAGAGTTCTTGGTATAATAGTTTCGGACATGTAGCAATTGTAACAAAAGTTACCGAAAACAACGTTTTTATCATTCAACAAAACGCAGGTCCATTTAGCAATACACGTGTTTCATACCATTTGACTCAAGAAAACAATCGTTGGAAAATTCCAGCAAATAAAATTGTAGGTTGGCTTCGAAAAGAATAATTTTGTAACAATGAAAGCCAACTATCTCGAAAAATTCAAGCATAAAACAAAAGGTGAACTTACCTACATTGTTACAAATTCGAAAGAATACAATGAATATGCAATTGCCGCCGCACACGAATTGTTACGAAAAAAAACAGCAACGTTTTCTGAATATCAAGAATTAACTGGTGGAAAATCTGTTTTCACAGAAACTGCCAGAAGCGATAAAAAATTGCTAGATAAAGGTTCAACAGACAAAAGTTTTCTGGAAGTATTTCTAAGCATATTTAAATGGATTGGAATTATACTTTTCTTTCCAATGTCGCTTGTTGTCGTTGGTTATTACAAGAATAAAAAAGCCAAGAAAGAATATTTTGCAAAAAATCGTCCATACAGCGAACGATCGAATCCATAGTAAATAATAAGCGAAGGATAACCGAGACTTATTTTAATTCTAGTATATTACATTCATAACTTATAACTATGAAATTAAACTTAGTCTCTTGCGATGCACAACGACCCGATAAAAGAGCAATCGCCAAATGTATGGTAGAGATTTCAGCTAATATGAACGAATCTTTGGCGAATGAACTTACAGATATACTCTTAGAAGGTGACGTTGTGGATATTGAAATAGCAGATAAAAATACAGGTTCTGCGTTAAGAGCTTTGCGAAAACTTGATATTGATTACGAAATTGTAGAATGAACCAAGTTATTAAATAGAATTTGGAGTGCAGATACCAATAAAAAAAACGTGGCTAAGCCGAAAAGCCAAAGAGTTCGGATCTAAATTAAAGCGACTAAAAAGATGAATTCAAATTTTTTTGATTCAAACAGTTATTTTATTGACGAAAAAGTTAACTATTTTAAGTTTGAAAATTGCTATAAAGTATTTAATGAC
>CAYGPQ010000132.1:0-9880 GCA_964351775.1 uncultured Kordia sp.
GTATTTTGGTATTTTGGTATTTTGGTATTTTGGTATTTTGGTATTTTGGTATTTTGGTATTTTAAAGTTCTCTTTTATTTTAAACTTGACATTAATTTCGATAACATTTTGATAATAGATTCTAACTCTTCTAGTAATTTTTGAGATTCCATTTCATTAATAAAATCTAAATCGGTAGCGATTAATAGTTGCGTTTCTATTTCGTAAGCCGAACCAATGGCTATTTCTAAAAATCTATAAAAATCTTTATTCGATCTTCTAGATGCACCTTCAGCAATATTTGAAGCTATTGAAACGCTCGCTCTTCTCAGTTGACTTACTAAACCAAACTTTTCATTATCAGGAAAATTGGCAGTTATTTCATAAATAGATTTACAAAATACTCTACTCAATTTCCATACTTGTAACTCTTTAAATCTATGCATAATTAACCCTTGAAATGCTACTAAAATACTAACCTACCAAAATACTATAATACTAAACTCGCACCAACTTCCAACAAAATCAACTCTTTATGTTTGTCTGCAAATTTTTGTTTCGCTTCCGCGTGATCGATCTTTATCGGAGGAAATGAATCGTAGTGATAGCCTAAAACTTTATTACATTCCACAAAATCACTTGCTAAAATGGCATCCTCAATTCCCATCGTAAACGTATCGCCAATTGGTAAAATAGCCAGATCGAGTTGTGTTTGCATCGGAATGAGCTTCATATCATACGTCAAAGCAGTATCGCCAGCAATATAAATTGATTTTCCACTTTTTGATGTCAATACAAATCCGCCAGGTTGTCCACCATACGAACCATCTGGAAAGGATGACGTGTGAATTGCGTTTACATATTTCGCCGAAAACGAATCCGTTTTGTACGTTCCACCGTGATTCATCGCAAATACATTCAACCCTTTTGCGCCAAAATGATTTGCGACTTCATAATTTGCGACAATCGTTGCGTCAGTGTTTTTAGCAATTGTTTCTACATCTAAAATATGATCTTGATGCGCATGTGTCACCAAAATATAATCAGCTTTTAAGGCAGAAATATCGATATGAGAAGCCAATGAATTCCCTGAAATAAAAGGATCAACAATAATAGTTGTTCCATCAAATTCAATATGTAACGAAGCATGTCCTAAGTATGTAATTTTCATGAGATTCTATATTTTTTAAATTATTCAAGTTTCATAAATTGTTTTCTCCTTGACAAATCATTTGCCATAATAAAAATGCCATCTGTATAGGTTCCATAAAATGGCGTATAATAATTTTTCCCACGATTGTCTTGTATTTTACTATACGTCACATTGCCATCACTCGTATAGACAAAGTCGTATAACGAAGAAGATTCAAACCAACCTTGAGACACTTTGGTACGACCGTCATTTTTTTCTAATAAATTTTTTCCAGAGTTTAAAATGATATGCAATTCATCATTTTTTAGAAACGCATTGTATGAAGGAGCGTTCGATCGTTTAAAAACACTTCTTCCCCAACTTAATTCACCTTTTGCAGTAAACTTTAAGATTAAAATATCATCATAATGATAGATTGTTTGCCAATAACCACCATTCATTCCGGTTCCAAAATATTGAGTAGTTACGTAAAATTCTTCCGCCAGTAAATAGGTATTTCCATTAGAATCATCAATGATATAATCAACATAAAAATTGCGCAATTCTTTCCCTTTGTTCTTTTTACGTTTCCCTTTTCGGTATCCGTATAAATCTTCATAAACTTGTTTGGGCAATTCTGTAATTTTCTTTGTTTTGATCGCCAAATTCGTTTCATCTAAAATGAAGTCACATCCACCTTTGAGACGATTTGAACTTTTTTCAGAATAGAAACCAATCAAATGCAGTTCATTGTTTTTCTGACTAATAATTAATGATCTTATAAATTCTTCATCCAACGTAATGCTTGTATTAGAAATGGCACTTTCAGAAATTTTGTGCATGACAAATTCATAGTTTGCATCGCCATTTTTCTTCTCTGCTGTTCCTTTTTTGAATACTTTCCCTAAGCTAAATACGGTTGCATCATCATCAATCATTAAATCATTGTGTTCAAAATAATTGTTTTTATGATCTAAATAAGATTTTTTATAAACCAAATTCAACGTTTCGGCATCAAAAACATGAATTATATACGAGTTAGTATTTTTTTTGATATTATCAGTGGCAATAGCAATGTATTGTTGATTTGGAGAAACCGTAAAACTCGTTTGTCGTTTATTTGAACCTGAAAAAAGTCCGCCACCTTTTTTGACATTTGCTTTAAAAAGTTCCGTTTTTGTGTGTGTCTGTGTTCGAATATTAAACGTGTGACAATATAAAATGCGTTCTTTCTTTTTGGGCGAAAATACGGTAAACACTTTGATGACATCGCCAAAACTCAAATGCCCTTTGTAAATTTCTTTCTTTTCTTTTTCAATAACTTTAGAGTATTCTTTATCTAAATTGTTGTTGAAAACATCCAATAAAATGTCTCGTTTTCCAAATCTAACAATGGCAGTTTTTCCATTGGGCAACGTATACATTGCGTCAATTGGTCCCACGCGGACTTCATCTTTAAATTCAGCACTTTCGGTAATTTTCAGTCGTGTGGTAACTTCTTGTCCTTTAGAAACAAAGCTAAAAAGACAAAGAACTACTAAAAAGATTGTTTTTTTCATCTATTAATTTTAATTAAATAATGCAAATAATATAGCGTAGAGAAACGTACTCAACGCCACTTTTTTCAATTCTGGATCTAATTCTCGGTGAATAATATTTTTTCCAACCACCACCATATTCATGAATAATGGAATGAATGCTATGAGAAAGATAAGTTGTTTTAAAGAATAATAATGTCTGCTTATGTAAAATAGTGAACAGGCCAACGCGCCAAGAATCAAACCATAATGATATAATTTTGCATATTGACTTCCTATTTTGACAACCAAGGTATTTTTTCCATACGATTTGTCTTTAATTCGATCGCGCATATTGTTCAAATTCAACACGGCCGCACTTAACAATCCGATCGCGGTTGCAGGCAAGAAAATGTCAAAATTCAAGTTTTTTGTATATAAAAAGTAACTTCCCACAACGCTCAACCATCCAAAAAATAGAAATACAAAAATATCGCCCAATCCTGAATATCCGTAGGCACTTTTACCAACCGTATATTTTACCGCAGCAATAATGGAGGTAATTCCTAAAAAGAAAAATAATACAGAATAACTAAAATTTTCACTTCCAAACGCTACATAAATCACTAGTAATGCTAGAATTAATGTGATGATCGCCGTATAAATCATGGCATTTTTCATCTGTTTTGGCGAAATAATTCCCGAAGCTACCATACGTTGTTCGCCTTCTCTATCGGCATCTGTTCCACGAATGCCGTCGCCGTAATCGTTCGCAAAGTTGGACAATACTTGAAAACCAACGGTCGTCAATAGCGATAGTATAAATATGAGGTAATTTGTTGCTGCGTGAACACATCCAAAACATTCTGTCAAACCATAATCAGCTGGATGATTGTAAGTTGTAAAATTTGCCATCGCACAACCGACAATAATTCCAGAAATGGACAAAGGTAACGTTCGCAATCGAGCGGCAGCAAGCCATGCTTTTATCATGTAGAGGTAATTTTTGTAAATATACACTTTTATAAAAAATACTGAAAAAGGTAATGGTATTGTTTTTGATTCTGCCATTATCATAATATTCTATTAATTTTTTATGCGTAATTCCTAGTTTTGGTTACATTGCAAACAAGTTTTTATAAAGTATACATGAAATTATCTATTCAACTCTTTTTTCTATTTTTTACGATGTCTTTTTGCATGCGCAAGATTCGCCAATTTGGAATACCTATCAAGCTAAGCAAGAAAAAGGTGTGAGTTCTACGAATTTACGAATGGATTTGATTGACCAAGCGCCCATAAATGGTTTTGACTTTTTGTTGTATGTAAAAATTAAATATAAAGTCACGGAAGAAAGTGATTTCCCCGTTGGGAATAAATTGAAAAAATTATACAAAATAAAAGATGCTATTTATGATAAAATGCAATCTGTAGCGGAAAGTCACTATGTAGGTTCGTTTATGTTTGATGGGAATCGTTTTGAATATTATTATGTAAAAGATGCTGCTGGAATAGAAGAACATATTGATAAATTATTCAAGAGTGCCTTCAAAACAGAAAAATATGAAGTCTATGTAAAAGCGGATACTGCTTGGGATTTGTATATAAATTTCTTGTATCCAAATGATGAAATCAAAAACTTTATGTCCAATCGTGATACGGTGATTCAACTTAAAAATGCGGGTGATCTTTCCGAAAATCCACGAAAAATAGAGCATTTTGCTAGGTTTGCCTCCAAAAATGATTGTGCACTGTTCATTACTGATATTGAAAAGCTTTCGTATACGATTGATTATCAAAAAGCCATTGACCATAAAAAATATCCATACGAAGTAAAGTTTCATAAAAAAGCTACCACTACAATGGAAAGTGTTTCTGAGATTACGACCACACTCATGGAACTTTCAAAGAAATATTATGGCGCTTATGATGGTTGGGAAACGTATGTTGTAAAGGAGTAGTAGTTTAGTAGTTTAGTAGTTTAGTAGTTTAGTAGTTTAGGGAAAATACTTTATTATTTGGCATTCACATTTATAATTCATAATTTTTTAGGTCGCTTTGCTTTTGGGTGTTAGCTATTAGTAAAAATACTCTTCAATTTAAAATTCAACATTCAACATTTATATTTTCTTGGCTCTTAGCTCTTAAAAGAAATCCTTTTTTATTTAAAATTTAGCATTCAACATTTATAATCTCTAATTTCTAAAATCGAAGTCCAACGCCCATACTTACTGTATGAATGTTTTCGTTGTATCGATTTCCAGAAGTATCTCCATCTAAATTTAACTTTATAAAATCTGCGGAAGCCTCTACAAAAAACGTTTCAGAAAGATCATACGCAGCTCCAAAACCATAACTAATTCCGCTTTGCGAATCGGTAAAACGATCGCCATTGGGTTGAATTACTGGATCAGGATCTCCGAAATTAAACCCTGTGGTACTTGCGTTCAAAGAAGTGGTGAAAATACTGTAACCAATAGAAACATACGGTTTTAGCTGTGGCAAGCTATTCAAATTAAATTCTCCAATGATTTTAGGTTTCAGCACAAACGCACCACCATTGACATCATCTAAAAAATTATAATTAAAATAATCGACGGAAAATCCAATTTTTGGTGAAATGAGTTGTGTATCTGCAAATTGATATTTAAAGTCCAATCCTACCAAACCATCGTAGGCAAACACCATAAAATTATCGCCCGTAGACAACGGATAATGCAATCCTATTTCGAATTTTCGTTGCGTATCGTTTTGTCCTATTCCAAATTGAAAACTTAGAAATAACAGGAATATGATGCTTTTTTTCATGTATAGAAATGGTTGTTTGTAGTTCGTATAACGTGACTTTATTATTTTTATTGAGAAAAAGATTTTTTAGAAAGCCTTTTGGTTCAAAGATTTCTCGATAGCTACGCTAGGTATTTTCAATTAAAATATATTTTAATCTCAATAATGCTCGGAATGACACTGTCAACTGAAAACTGATTTACGGAATCCACTTTTTATCAAAGTTTGGCTTGCGTTTTTCCAAGAATGCGTCGCGCCCTTCTTTGGCTTCATCGGTCATATAGGCCAAACGCGTTGCTTCTCCTGCAAATACTTGCTGTCCTACCATTCCATCGTCTGTTAAGTTCATGGCAAACTTCAACATTCTAATAGACATTGGTGATTTTGCTAAGATTTCTTGTGCCCATTCAAACGCAGTGTCTTCCAATTCATCATGTGGAATGACCGCATTCACCATGCCCATTTCGTATGCTTCTTGCGCTGAATAGTTTCTTCCTAAGAAAAAGATTTCTCTGGCTTTTTTCTGTCCCACCATTTTTGCCAAATATGCCGAACCGTACCCCGCATCAAAACTTGTGACATCGGCATCAGTTTGTTTAAAAATCGCGTGTTCTTTACTTGCCAATGTCAAATCGCACACTACATGCAAACTGTGTCCGCCACCAACTGCCCAACCTGGCACCACGCAAATCACTGCTTTTGGCATGAAACGAATGAGACGTTGTACTTCCAAAATATTCAATCGATGGTAACCATCTTGTCCAACATATCCTTGATGACCGCGCGCTTTTTGATCGCCGCCACTACAAAAAGAATACACACCATCTTTGCTTGATGGACCTTCCGCAGAAAGCAATACAACACCAATATTTACATCTTCATGCGCATCTTTAAAAGCATCTAGTAATTCGCTTGTGGTATGTGGTCGAAATGCGTTACGTACATCAGGACGGTTAAAAGCAATGCGGGCAACGCCATCTGATTTTTTATACGTAATGTCTTCGTATTCTTTTACCGTTTTCCAGTCAGGTTTACTCATATTTTTTAGTATTTTGCGTAAAAATAAATCATTTTACACAGTTTACAAGAATTTATTGAGCCAAATTCTTGTGATGTAATTCACTTTAAACAACCACATTTCTAATGAAAAAAATACTTTTATCCGCTATATTATGTTGTTTTTCAATTGTTGCCTTTGCACAAGAGTATCAATTTGAAACTACTGTAGATTTAGAAGCTACGCCTGTAATTAGTCAAGGACGCACCGGAACCTGCTGGAGTTTTTCGGCTTCTTCTTTTTTAGAATCTGAAATTATTAGATTGACAGGCAAACAGATTGATATTTCTGAAATGTTCACCGTACGAAATACCTATCCGAAGAAAGCTTGGAATTACGTGATGCGTCAAGGAAAAGCGCAATTTAGTCAAGGTGGATTGGCGCATGATGTGATCAATTCTATTCGTGATTACGGATTGGTTCCAAATAGCGCGTATTCTGGTTTAAAAGCCTTAGAAAGCAATCATAATCATGCTGAAATGGAAGCTGTTTTAAAAGCCATGTTGGATGTGTATGTGACAAATCCGGGAAAGAAATTGTCCAAAAATTGGAAACCTGCTATTGAACATGTATTGGATGTGTATTTAGGAAAACGTCCAGAATCTTTTCAATTTGAAGGAAAAACATATACGCCACAATCTTTTTTAGAAATGACAAACATCAATCCAGATGATTATGTAACCATTACTTCGTTTACGCATCAACCGTATTATGAAAAATTCATTTTAAATATTCCTGATAATTTTTCGAACGGAAGTTTTTACAATGTGACGTTGGACGAATTGGTCGCTGTGACAAAAAATGCCTTGCAAACTGGCTATACCGTAGAATTGGATTGTGATGTTTCTGAAACTACCTTTTCTGCGAAATATGCAGTTGCGTCAATTCCAGAAAAAGCTGTTTCTAGTAGATCAGATTTTTCAGCAGAAATTAGAAAAGAGAAAATAATTACCGCTGAATATCGTCAAGAAGAATTTGAAAATTATACGACAACTGACGATCATTTAATGCACATTACGGGGTTGGCAAAGGATCAAAATGGAAATACCTATTTCCGTGTCAAAAACTCTTGGGGAAGCAATACTGATCGTGTACCAAATGACGGACATGTGAATATGAGTGAGGCTTTTTTTAGATTGAAAACCATCTCGGTAATGGTTCATAAAGATGCGTTGCCGAAAGCATTGCGTGAAAAACTAAACTTGTAACGTTCGCGACTAATTCTATACTGATACTGTATGGAATCACACAAAAGAATTCAACTCAAACCACATTTAACGATTGCTAAGATTGGAAAACTCCGATTTTGGCTAGGAATTGGCTTAGGTGTTTTGAATGCGATTACCTTTTTTTTGTTTATTTTTTTCTTCTTTGAAATTATAAATATTATTAAAAGTACAATGGGTTATGATATTGCTATGCAGTCTGAAGATGCCATCTCTTTTGAACACAATTTTATATTTTCTACAGCTATTGCATTAGGAACAAGCACTATGATTCGCTATTGGTTTTTACAACCTACATTTCATTTTCATAAAACACGCAAAAAAATTTCACTTCGAATTGCAAATTATTCGCTATTTGTTGAATATGCCACTTGGTATATGGCCATTGTTCTTATTCGTCAAGTACTTCTGAACCAATTTTTAGTAGGAACTCGAATGTATGACTATTATGAAGATGTTTTTTATATTATTCCAGTGTATTTATTTTTGACAAGTTGGACAGAGGTTTCGAGATATTTCAACGTTTGGAAATGGAAATTCTATGTTTTTATGGTGAGTATTGTGAGCTTATTTTTGCTGAGTTTTATCAATCTTTCAAGTTATCATCGCAGTGAAACTGTATTCCAAAAAATATACGAAGAAGAATTATTTTATTTGAATAGTCAAATAGCTTTGGCTAAAGATAATTATCAAATTGAATTTGACGCTACAACAATAACTACTTTGAAACGCTTGAGAACACATGAACTCCGTAGCTTATTGATCGAAACTAAAAACGCTTTTCAAAAAGATAAAAAAGTTAGTATGAAGCAAATTCTTCTTGAGAAAATATTAATTCACAACTTTAAGTCTACAAATTTTGAATTTAATGGTGAATTTTTATATGCGTATCCAATTGACGTATACAGTCAACTGAAAAAAGTAGCACCTAATTCTGATGAAGCAATCGAATTATTAAACATTTTGGAAGAATTTTATCAACTTACTTTCTTCATGGGCGAACGACTTGATACCGGAGGGAAATCAATCACTTTTAGACATAAAGTAAGTGTTTTACAAGATACTTTTGAGAGGTATCGTAGAAGGTATACGTCTCCATATAGAAGAGTGAATTTAGAGATTAAAGCAATTGCGTACAGACTTCAAAAACAAGACGTATACAAACATCCTTTTGTAACTGAATTGAAAGAAAACAATTTTCCGCCGCCAATTCCGTTAGATACTAAGTATTATGATTTATATCCTGAGTTAAAGTATATTCCAAAATAATTCTTTTTGGTATCATTCTTGATGCTTAGTTGAAATCAATTCATCAAGCATCAAAAAACTAATTCACCATGAGAAATCCATTCTTAATCAGCTGTTTAGCCATCGTTTGTACGTTTAGCAGTTGTAGCATCGAAGAAGACGAACCTATTATTGATCTTACCGAAAGCTTAGTTGCACATTATAAATTTGACGGAAATACAACTGACGCAAGTGCGTACAACGTTACTGCGGAAGCAAAAGGCGCCACACTTACTTCTGATCGTTTTGGAAATGCAAATCTAGCATACGAGTTTGACGGAATAGACGATTTTATTCGCATTCCTGCAAACGAACATCTAAATTTTACCGATGAGTTTACCATTAATTTATGGTTAAAAACAGATGCGGCACATTTGCAACAAGTGTTGTATAAAAATGTTTCGGATGCAAAAAAGGGACAAGCTGCTTACGGAATTTCAATCGGCTATGCGCCATTTGAAGATGAAGAAGCGACTACAAACGATATTATTTTTTCGATTTCTCCTTACGGAATTATGCACGAATTGCGAAAGTTCAATTATGAAAAAGATACTTGGTATATGATTACTTGCATCCTAAAAGGCGACACAATGTATTTATACATTAACGGAAAACCTGCTTTAATGAAGTATATTAAAGGTGAAATTTCTACGGCTTCTTTACCATTGCTTGTAGGAAATGACGCATCGGGTAAAAATCCTTTTAGCGGAAGTATTGATGATCTTCGGATATATAGCAAAGCAAAATCAACAGAATTTGTTTCGTATTTATACGAGCAATAGTTTAAAGATAACATATTAAAAAGTAAAGGCGAGTTTTTCAACTCGCCTTTACTTTTTTATCAAAATACTCGAATATTTCACACTGAGTAAGATTGAAGTGTGTTACACTGAGC
>CAYGPQ010000133.1:0-9673 GCA_964351775.1 uncultured Kordia sp.
AATAAAGGAAAAAGCCCAAGTTTTTGTGAGTAATTTTAAGGTGAAAATGGTATTAGGTATTATTTCGTCTTTATTCTAGTATCTAATAGCGTAGCGGTCTTTTATCTTTTGTTGGACAACATTTATTTCAGTTGAACAAAATTCACTTCAAACAACAAAACCCATCATCATTCACTTCAAACAAAGGAAAACTCATTCGTAAGAATCCTTGTAAAATGCACACAACTTACCTTTCTACAATAGTAAGTTTTATTGGTGATTAATTTACAGGTATTTAGCACTAAATCTTACAGCCTTATATCATCTAATTTAAGGTTGCCTTTCTTTTTTTTCGTCAAAAACTCCTGTATTGTTGCTGTTCGATTTTATATAAATACGAACGCTGAAAGCCATAAAATCTGAGATTATCTACCATTTATTTCAATTATAAATCCGCCATGTTTCTGTCAATCACTACGATAAGGGAAATTATTTTGGCGAGCATAAAAGTACAACTAAAAACCCTGTTATTCAGTCAGTTGCAGTTTTGTCTGTATCATGTAATCTAACAGTGCAGCGGTCTTTTATCTTTTGTTGGATAACAGTGATATTTTATTAAAAAATTGGCGGAAACCGAAAAGCCAGCAATGAGTAGGTATGAACCAATAAATTTCAAAACTATGAATTTATCTAAAATTGATTTGAATGCAGTGAAGACAATTAAGAAAACAAACCCTTCACAAGCATTGTCTATCGAAGCCATGAAAAAAGTTATGGGTGGCGGTGGATATGGAGCACACTGTTGTATTCCTAAAAACATGAACTAATCATTCACTGTACATACAGGGGCTTTTGAAGTCCTTGTATGTATTTATGCAGTAATTATTTATCAATAATCTTGTCAATTATGATTCAAATTTGCACAGGTACTACGGAAGCCATATATTTTTATATCTCAACAACATATACGACTAATAATGACATTGTTATTAAAGGTTCGGACGAATTTGCGCTTCCTTTTTTGTTGATTCGAACGGTAATTCCACTCGTAAAAGAACGTCTTGGAGAAAAAATAGTGCAAGCAGTATTGGAAGATTATCAGTTGTTGACAACGATTTTATACAAAGACGAAAATCATCCAGATATCGATCGAAAACACTACGATCGTGTGACAGCTTCTTTGAGCTCAAATATCACGCACAGTCGCGTTGCGAAAGACACACTCATTCGCGAATCTTCCGAAATTCTACACAAACTACTCAGTGCACATCAACTGCGATTAGTCATTCCAGATATCAGACAATTAGATACGGGAAGTGTTGACGTACTCAGACATTTATACCACGTTTCATCGGATATCGCGCCAGCTGTTGTCATTGGATACGATCCAAATTGGGGCGAAACCATTTTTGAAGAAGAAATTGGCGTCAGTTGGTACAGATCAGTGGATTCTGTAACCGTTTTTCAAGCATTTATCAATTCCTTCAAAGCGAAAGCAACCGACATTAAAATACTAGAAAATAAAGCTGTTGTAGCGACAAAATCACCATTAGCATTCGTGCTAAAGTTGGATAACGAAGATGAAGCATTGGAATGGATTGTTTTTCAAAAAGTACAATCATTACCAAAAAAAATAAGGGCAGCAGAAGCGTTGCAAATCTTCATTGCGATCGAAAAATGTTTCCGCTTGTTCGATTTTACCAACGCATTATTGCTGAGTTTACAAACGGTTGAAATTATTGAATCACACCTTTCAGATATACAAAAAGGGAAATTGTATCATATTATAGGACTTTCGGCGCACAACCGACATTTCTTTTCGCAACAAAACGATCCCTTGGCTCATTTCTTATGGGACATTTTCAAAAAAGCATTGCAGTATGAAAAAGATCCATCACGAAAAACGGCGATTTTATATCGATTAATCGTGACGGTTTCCAGAAGATTGAACAAAGTAGCGTTGGCATTTGAATATGTGGATCAAGCGTACAAAGAACTCAATATAAGTAATTTTAAGGAATACGATCAACCCATATTGACGGCTTGGATCAATAATATTCATAGTTTTTTGTTAATGAAAGAAAAGCAGATCGAAGCTGCCATTGAAATGCAAGCAAAAGGATTCTATCTTTTAGAAAGGCTGAAAGATATTTCTGTGAAAGAGATCGAAATAGAAATTGCCTATACGAAAGCCGTACTTGCTGAAAATTTAGCGACCTTAAATTCGATCACTGAAAATGTGGAAGCTATGGAGTTTTGGTATGCAAAAGAAGTCGCGTTTACGCAACAATGGCCAAGTCTCAATGCAACCTCTTTTGCAGAATGGCAATCTTTTTACTTTCAAAATTTACAACTAACACAAGCTTTGCAAAAAACCGAGCAAGGACTCATCAATAGCAAAGATAGTTTCAATTATATCCTAGAATATTTCTTTACGTTGAGTGCGGCGGATATCAATTACAGACTTGGAAATTCGCAAAAATCCATCACTTATTTTGAAAGAGCGATTGCGATGCAAAGTCAAATAGATCATAGCTATATTTCATCACACATATTGCAACTTTCGATCATAAAATCACAGATTCAATTAGGGGGTTATGATATTGCAATTCAACAACTTACAGAGATTCATCTTGATAAAGAACCGATAGAGAGCACAATAGAAATACAAAGTTTACTCGCTTTCTGTCATGCTAAAAAGAACGCAACAGCAACCGCTGAAAAACATATAAATACAGCGATTGATTTGGCAATGCAAAGTGCTGAAGCCAGTTTACTATTCAACGTATGTATTTCGGGTGGAATGATCGCTCAGGAACTACACAATGAGGAAGCAGTTGGATTCTACAAAAAAGCACTTGAAATTGCTGATGTCACCATAGAAGGCAACTCGTTTCAACCAAATTCAGGTAATATGGTGCGTTTGTACATGGGACTTTTTCAACTAGAAAATCAACATATATCTTGGTTATTCCTCGCGATTGACCATTTAAAAAACTCCTTAAAAAAACATGCTGATAGTTGGCAAGAGCTCAAATCTATGCTCACAATGCTACTTTCCTTACCAGCAACCACACAAAAACAACTCTTCCTAGAAAAACAGGAAGCCATCCAAAAAATAATGAAAGCTGCGGCACAAAGAAACGATTGCGAAGATGAACTTTTCGCGCTTTCTAAAATCTCGACAGCACACTTAAATATATAGAACTATGATACAAGTACTTCAAGGAACACAAACTCAAATAGCATCGAAACTGATGCAAACGGAGCATACAACAACTCCAATGTATATCTATGATGCGGCTGCTTTTCCAAAAGGTTGGGCAGGTTTACGAACGCTGATACATGCGCTAAAAAGTAACTATTCAGTCGAAATTGAGGAAATTATACAAGTCAATATGGCGTTGGCGACTTTTATTTTCCCTGAATTAGAACAAAACTTAACCGATAAGGAGAGAGAAAAATATCTGTATTTTCATGCCCGATTCCAATCGCGATTAAACGTTCCGTACGAACTCTACAAAGAAATGGCATTTTTCCTAAATACGCTGCTAGAAAATAGGGAAGACATTATTATGCTGCCCGAAGTAATCAACATAGATTCTGAAACATTACGCGTTTTTGAAAACTATTACCGCTACTTTCCAAACAGTACACAACGGATGATTGTTGGCTTTGCAACCGATATTTCAGATCATGAAGATGCGGATGGAATTACTTGGGAACGCTCGGAAGGAACGGTTCAGTATTTTGTGGGAAGTCTATTTATGCACCCAACTACGGAAACGGTTTTGTTGACAAATTCTTCAGAAATAGCTACGCAAGAAACACCTATTTGGAAACAACAAAACCTTCCTAATGATGAAGAAAATCTATATCATTCGCTACAACCTGAAATGACGGCACAGGAAGCTAAAAATGCTATCAACGTAATGAAACGTTCGTATGGACGCTATTCTTTTAGAGCTGTTGTAAAAATTGGATTGCGCGTTTTGGAGTTTTGTAAAGTGTTGGATGCAGCACAAAAAGCCACGGTTCATGGACTTGTTGGATCGAGTGCAAACTTTTATCAATTCTCGCATCATGCAAATCCGCCTTTTGATATCTTTTTAGCACATCATTTGGTCAAAGGTTTGGATGGAGAAGTTTCACCAGAAATCCGTTCGGCATTATTATACAGAATTACGTTTACGTACGCCGAACGTATGGGAAATACGGAAAAAGCATTGGATTGGGCGGAAAAAACCGTTGAAAATGCACTTCAAAATGACTTGGAAGAAATTGCGTATAACTATCATTTAGCATGGAGTTATATCGTTCGATCGGATGTATATGCACATGCTGGAAAATTTGAAGATTTCGTTGCCGATTCCAAAATTGCGTATGAAATTCTAGAAAAAGGAATTGCGCAACTAGAAAAAAACACCCACAACCAATTCAATTATTGGTTGAATGATTACCGTCTTTCGTTATTCAATATGTCCATTCATCAAGTATATACGGGCGATGAATTGAATGAATACGATCACAGTAGAGTTTGGTATGGAAAAATGTCTGACATTATGAAAACCATGCCAAAAATTATGCTGTTTGATACGTTTCATTGGGTAGATTACCATCGAAATAAATTCGAAATCGCGAATGCTTTACAAGCTGCAGAAGAAGGAATTGCAGATGCTATTGAGTTGAAACACGGGCAAATATATGTCTATCAATTTTGTGCCGCTGATTTTTGTTATCGCATGGGAAATATCGCGAAAGCAAAAGAGCTTTTTCAAGTAGCCAACGATTATCGCCCCATGTATAATGACCTTTTTATGGAGATTTCGATGGCTTGGTTCATTGCAAACTGCTATTTGAAATTGGAACAATACGATGAAGCAATCGCACTTTATAAAGAAGAATTACAAACGACAACTTCAGAAGAATATCAAATAAAATTATACGGTCAACTTTCGTGGATTGCCGCTATAGAAGGTAATATCGCATTGTTTGAAGAAAATATCAACAAAACGATTGATTTGGCGGTTGGTTATGGAGAACAAAATTTGTTACTGAAAGTAGTCACGTTAGCTGGACATTGTTCGCAGAAAATGGGCAACACACAAGATGCGAAAGAAGCTTATGACAGAGCGTTATCACTATCGGAGTCTTTACATGAAGATGAACAACAACTCAGTGAAGCGTACTTATTGGACTTATACGTCGGATCTATGAATTTGAATGGTTATGATGAAAACATGACAATGCAATCTTTAAAACTTGTTCCGAAAGCCTTAGATGACCTGGAAAGCTGGGAAAATATTCCGAAGTTACTTCCATTCGCAACTACATTTTTAAAAAACAATACAACGCATACTGATGCAATGCTTCAAGAAGGAATTGACACCTTTAAAATGTCGGTACAACAGCGTGTAGATTGTATTAAAACTGCGATTGCAGTATAGATAAACCTATGAAAAAGTTTCCTTTTTACAGGCAATTTGACGCGATGGATTGCGGTCCGGCATGCCTTAAAATGGTAAGTGCCTACTATGGAAAAAACATCAGCCTGCAACATTTAAGAGAGCGTTCGTTTATTTCTAAAGAAGGTGTTTCCTTAGCGGGAATTTACACCGCGGCGGAATCTATGGGCTATCGCTGCATGGTGTTGCAAATTGCCACTGCAACCGATTTGGACGAAACTTCTTTGATGAATGCCACCTTGCCCTGCATCGTACATTGGGATCAAAAGCATTTTGTGGTGCTGTATAAAATCACAGAAAAATATGCTTGGATTGCTGATCCTGGTGCGGGAAAAATTAAAATTAAAATTGAAAAATTCAAAAAGTTTTTTGAAAGTACCGAAGGCACCGGAATTGCTATTTTATTAGAACCTACACAAGAATTTTACAAGGAAGAATTTGAGAAAGAACCAGCACTGAATTTTAAATATTTATTAGGCTATTTTCGACCGTATCGGAAATTTACTTTCCAAATGTTCATTGGTATTTTGGTATCGATGGTATTGCAATTATTATTTCCTTTTCTGACGCAATCTATTATAGATGTTGGGATTGCGAATAATAATATGAATTTCATTGTACTCGTTTTAATTGCACAATTGGTACTTTTTCTATTCAGCGCGGCTGTAAATATTATGCAGCGCTGGATTTTGTTACACATGAATACACGGATTAGTGTGCAGCTTTTGTATGACTTTTTATTGAAGTTGATGAAATTGCCGATTCCGATTTTTGAGACTAAGAATATTGGCGATTTATACCAACGAATTGAAGATAATAAACGTGTAGAAGAATTTTTGTCAGAATCTTTCATTCCGTTCATTTTAGGATTGGTCAATTTTGTAGTATTTGGAATTGTGTTAGCATTTTATAATGGAACGATTTTCTTAATCTATTTAGGTGGATTGATTTTATATTTAGTCTGGCTTTTTGCCTTTTTAAAGAAACGAAAAGCGATTGATTATATCCGTTTTCAAGAAGCTGCAGACAATCAAACGTCTATTTTGGAATTGCTAAAAGGAATGCATGAAATAAAGCTCCAAAATAGTGAAATGAAGCGTCGACAAATTTGGCTAAGTGTGCAAGCGCGTTTGTTTAAGGTGAAAATAAAGTCATTATTAATTACGA
The DNA here is from genome assembly GCA_964351775.1 of uncultured Kordia sp. Classification (GTDB taxonomy): domain Bacteria; phylum Bacteroidota; class Bacteroidia; order Flavobacteriales; family Flavobacteriaceae; genus Kordia. Next base: position 6,612 of record CAYGPQ010000133.1, read on the forward strand.
ATTATCAAGATTTTGGCGGACAATTTATCAATCAATTTAAAGATATCTTAATCATTATTGTGTGTGCCGGACAAGTGGTAGAAGGTAATATGACCTTGGGAATGATGTTGGCAGTGCAATATATTATTGGACAATTGAATGTTCCATTGCAGCAACTAGTTGGAATCATCCGATCAGGACAAGATGCGATTTTGAGTTTGTATCGAATGAATGAGTTGTATAGTATTAAATCGGAAACGGAAGAACTTCCCAAAGGTGGCTATCATTCCTTGATTCCTGAAACGCCTGATATTGTTTTTAAAGATGTTTCTTTTCGGTATAATGAGTTATCGGAATTGGTTTTGAAAGATATCAATTTGAAAATTCCGTACGGAAAAACAACCGCTATTGTTGGAACGAGTGGAAGTGGAAAAACGACCTTACTGAAATTGATTTTAGGATTTTACAAACCTTCCGTGGGTCAAATTACTATTGATAGTGTCGATTTATCGTTGATTAATAAGAATGATTGGCGACAAAAATGTGGCGCGATCATGCAAGATGGCTATATTTTTTCGGATACTATTGCGAATAATATTGCTGAAAGTAGTGACAGAATCGATAAAAGCAGCCTTTTTAAAGCTGTGAAAGCCGCAAATATTCAGGAGTTTATTGAAAGTCTTCCGCTAGGATATAATACACAAATTGGTTCTAAAGGAAATGGCGTAAGTTCGGGTCAGCGACAACGATTGTTGATTGCGAGAGCCGTGTACAAAGATCCTGATTTTTTGTTTTTTGATGAAGCAACCAATGCGTTAGACGCGAATAATGAAAAGATAATTATAGACAATCTGAACGAGATCACGCAGGATAAAACAGTACTTGTCATCGCGCACCGATTGAGCACCGTAAAAAATGCAGATACGATTATTGTAATTGACGCTGGAGTTATTATTGAGCAAGGAAATCATGCGGAACTCATTGCTAAAAAAGGCGCGTATTTTAATTTAGTTAAGAATCAATTAGAACTAGGAAATTGATATGGAAACGGAAAATTCACATGCTGAGGAAATCGATAATATTCAATTGAATAAAGATCAACGCGTACGCGATATTTTGGGTTCGCCTCCGAGCAACATTCTTAATTTTGGACCTACGCTGGTATTGGCATTGGTCATTATACTATTGATATTGGCTTGGGTGATTAAATATCCTGATGTTATTATTGCGGATGCGATCATCACGACGGAAGTTCCGCTGCAAAAAGAGTATGCTAAAATTGACGGTCAAATTAAATCGATATTTATTGAAAATCAACAGAAAGTTACCAAAGGCACACCGATTGCTGTGTTGGAAAGTTCGGCTAATTACGAAGATATTGTACGATTGAAAAAGTGTATGGATACGATTTCTTTACAACAAGTACCGTTTTCATTTCCTATGGAGCAATTGCCTGTCTTGTTTTTAGGAAATATTGAAGATGCTTTTGCTAATTTTCAGAATACCTATTCGGAATATCTCCTCAACCAGAAACTTTTACCTTTTTCCAATCAGACTTCCGTTCAAAATACGTCTTTGGTCGAAAATAGAATTCAATTACAATCATTATTGGCTCAAAAAGAGTTGAATTTGGCAGAGCTTTCCCTTCAAAGAAGAAAAAAAGAACGGTCCGAAAATCTCTTTAATAAGGAAATTATATCTGCACAAGAATATGAAAATGAGCGACTTGAATATCTTCAAAAAGAAAGAGCGTATAAAGATATCAACGTGCGTATTTCGCAACTAAACGAATTAATTTCGAATGCAAAAGGTACCATTAGAGGCACTTTTATTACTAAAACAGTAGCCGAGACGCAGTTGCTAAAAAATACTTTGCAAGCGTTTAATCAGTTAAAAAACGCCATCAAACAGTGGGAATATCAATATCTATTTCAATCACATATTGAAGGAACGGTTTCTTTCATGGATTTTTGGAATACGTATCAAAATGTAAACAAAGGCGATTTGGTATTCACAATTATTCCAGAAAGCAATACTTCGTATATCGCCAAGCTTAAAACGCCGATTCAAAATTCAGGAAAACTAGAAAAAGGTCAACAAGTAAATATCAGATTGGCGAATTATCCACCTGCTGAATATGGTGTTATTGAAGGGCGTATTCAGCATATTTCTTCTTCCACCAATACAGAAGGTTTTTATATTATTGATGTGATGTTGTCTTTAGATCTTACCACAACCTATCATAAAAAAGTAGCATTTAAGCAGGAAATGCAAGGTTCGGCAGAAATCATTACTGAAGATTTACGACTCATGCAGCGCTTTTTATATGGTTTTAAGGATTTGTTGAGGAATTAACGATTAAAAAAAAGACTGTCTTTTCTGACAGCCTCTTCTAAAATAAGGTTAAATGTTACATCTATAGCAATAAGATGGTTCGCATGTTACATTACAATTGGTTTGACTAACTAAGGTGCAATCTCTGTGTCTTGAATACCAACATTCGCCATCTAAAGCTTTAGAACGCTCTATACCACCTGCTACTACAGCAATCATTTGCTCAGTACTTAAATTGGCAACACTTATTTTCTTAATGCCAAGTTTTTTAATATTTTTTTTCATAATAATAAATGATTTTTAAGATTAAACTTGTTCACAAGTAACGACAAAAAGCATGTGTGAAAAAGGAAAGTAAATGACGCTTTATAAAACATCAGTATTAAAAAACAGTAGAAATTATGACCGAAGAAGAATTAATTCAAAAGACCGTTTCCAACTTTAAAAAGCTTGGAATTAATATGGTGAGGAAAGAAATACGAGCGATTAAAATGGGCGTATCTATGATGTATTAAGAACTAAATAAACAGTAGTATCAAAGATAAAGCAAAAAAGAAAACGAGCCGAAACTCGTTCTTAAATTAATCATTTTCATCATCCGTTACAGGCACAGTTATTATAACACCTTTACCATACACTGAGTTAAGATTTTGAATTTCAAATTTTCTAAATTTTTCTAACATAATAAATGATTTTAAAATTAATAATGATGTAAATCTAAAGTGAATTTGGATCGTAAAAAAGAAACA
>CAYGPQ010000134.1:0-9608 GCA_964351775.1 uncultured Kordia sp.
ATGTTGGCAGATATTGATAAAGACACTGTAGATCATTCCCTAAATTTTGATGATACCTTAAAAGAACCTACAGTATTGCCTACAAGAGTTCCTGGTTTGTTAATCAATGGAGCATCAGGTATTGCAGTTGGTATGGCAACAAATATGCCGCCACACAACTTGTCGGAAGTGATTGACGGAATTCACGCATATATCGATAATACCGATATCGAAATTGACGAATTAATTCAACATATAAAAGCACCCGATTTTCCAACAGGTGGAATTATCTATGGATACGATGGTGTTCGTGAAGCCTTTAAAACAGGACGTGGAAAGGTTGTCATGCGCGGAAAAGCGATGATTGAAGAAGTACAAGGTAGAGAATGTATTATTGTGACTGAAATTCCATATCAAGTCAACAAAGCAGATATGATTAAGAAAACTGCGGACTTGATTAATGATAAAAAAATTGACGGTATTGCTTCTATTCGTGATGAATCTGATAGAAAAGGAATGCGTATTGTGTATATTTTAAAGCGCGATGCAATTCCTAATATTATATTAAACACATTATATAAATATACCGCTTTACAATCTTCATTCAGTGTAAATAATATTGCATTGGTTCATGGTCGTCCAAAATTATTGAATCTGAAAGAAATGATTCATCATTTTGTGGAACATCGACATGAAGTAGTGACGCGTAGAACAGAATACGAATTAAAGAAAGCTGAAGAACGCGCACATATTTTAGAAGGTTTAATTATTGCTTCTGATAATATTGATGAGGTAATAGCCATCATCAGAGGTTCGCAAAATGCGGAAGATGCTCGTAATAACTTAATCAAGCGTTTTGATTTATCTGAACTTCAATCCAAAGCGATTGTTGAAATGCGATTACGTCAGTTAACAGGTCTGGAACAAGATAAGTTACGTGCTGAATATGACGACATCATGAAGAGTATTGAAGATTATCGTGACATTTTGGCAAACAAGTCAAGAAGAATGGATATCATCAAAGAAGAACTTGTTGTTATCAAAGAGAAATATGGTGACGAAAGACGTTCGTTAATTGAATATGCTGGTGGCGACGTGAGCATAGAAGATTTAATTCCTGATGAGCAAGTTGTGATTACAATTTCGCATGCAGGTTACATCAAACGTACTTCATTAAACGAATACAAAACACAAAATAGAGGTGGTGTTGGACAAAAAGGAAGTGCTACACGAAACGAAGATTTCCTAGAACATTTATTTGTGGGAACCAACCATCAATACATGTTATTCTTTACTCAAAAAGGAAAATGTTTTTGGATGCGTGTGTACGAAATTCCAGAAGGAAGTAAAACGTCTAAAGGAAGAGCTATACAAAACTTAATCAATATTGAAAAAGAAGATAAAGTAAAAGCATTCATCTGTACACAAAGTTTAAAAGATGAAGAATACATCAACAGTCATTATGTAATTATGGCGACCAAAAAAGGGCAAGTTAAGAAAACTCCTTTAGAGCAGTATTCTCGTCCGCGTACCAATGGTATTAATGCTATTACGATTAAAGATGGAGATGAATTATTAGAAGCGAAGTTAACCACTGGAAACAGTCAAGTAATGTTAGCGGTGAAATCTGGTAAAGCTATCCGATTTGAAGAAGAGAAAACACGACCAATGGGGAGAAATGCTTCAGGAGTTCGTGGAATCACACTTGCAAATGAAGATGATGAAGTTGTTGGAATGATCGCTGTAAACGATATGGAAAGTAATATATTGGTGGTTTCTGAAAAAGGATATGGAAAACGATCTAGCTTAGAAGACTACCGAATTACCAATCGTGGTGGAAAAGGAGTGAAGACAATTTCAGTTACTGACAAAACAGGAGGATTAGTTGCCATTAAAAATGTAACGGATGAAGATGATTTAATGATTATCAATAAATCGGGAATTGCCATTCGTATGTCAGTTTCTGATCTTAGAGTAATGGGAAGAGCAACGCAAGGAGTTCGATTGATCAATATTAAAGGAAAAGATTCTATTGCTGCTGTTGCAAAAGTAATGCACGAAGACGAAGAAGACGTGGAAGATATTGAAAACACTGAGATTTCTGAAGATGGCACGGCTGTTGATAATAGCAATGATAGTGACAACGAAACACAAGAATAATTAACATTAACCCTCAATTATTAAACATTAGAAAAATGAAGAAGACAATTTCAATTTTCTCAGCACTATTAATTACTGCCTTTTCATTTGGGCAAAAGAAAGAATTAAAAACTGCAGAGAAAGCATTAAAAAAAGGAAATACAGTAGAGGCAAAAGATATGCTCTCAAGTATTGAATCCATGATTGATGGTGCTGATGCAAAATACAAAGCTCAGTATTACTACTTAAAAGGACAAACGTACCAAGAACTTGCAGATAAGGGAATGGATACGGATGCTTCTTTGAAGATTGCTGGCGATGCCTATAACAAATTATTTGATTTTGAAAAAGAGCAGAAAAGCTTTCAGTATACGAAAGATGCGCAGCCAAAGTTGCAAACCATGATTAGTAAAATTGTGGACAAAGCAATTGCTTCTCAAAATGAAAAAGATTATAAAAAGGCTTCAGAATTATTGTATTTAACTTATACATTACAGCCAGACAACAAAGATTTCTTATACTTTGCTGCTTCAAACTCAATTTCTGAGCAAGATTATGATACCGCTTTAATGTATTATGAAGAGTTAAAAGAAGCGAACTATACAGGAGTAAAAACGCAGTACTATGCAACAAATGTGGCTGATGGTAAAAAAGAGTCGTTTCCTGATAAAATAGTTAGAGATTTATCTGTAAAAGCTAAAACGCATTCGAATCCAACAACGGAAAAGACAAAATCTAGATTACCAGAAATTGTAAAAAACATTTCTTGGATTTACACAAATCATATCGGAGACAATGAAAAAGCGTTAAAAGCTGTAGATGAAGCTATTGCTATCAATCCAGATGACCCATCATTACTATTGACAAAAGGAAATATCTACTACAAAATGGGAGATACGGCTAAGTTCAAAGAAATAATGCAAGAAATCATCACTAAAAATCCAAATGATGTAGATTCATACTATAATATTGGTGTAATTAGTGCTGAAAATGGAGACATTGAAGAAGCAAGAGCTGCGTATACTAAGGTATTAGAATTAGATCCCGGATATATCAATGCAGGTGTAAACTTATCTAAAACATATTTAGACGAAGCTTCTGATGTGGTTGATGAAATGAACAAACTAGGAAACTCTTCCTCGGATAATAAAAAGTTTGAAGAACTTCAAAATCAACAAACAGTATTGTATAGAAAATCTTTAAAAGTATTAGAGGGAATTGCTGAAAATGTTCCTGATGATGTTAAAATTTTAAAGCAATTAAAAGGATTGTACTCTTTCCTAGGAGAAGATGAAAAATTCAAAAAAGCTAAAGCTAGATTATTGGAATTAGAAGGACAATAATTTATCATTATATACAATGAAAAGCCTCGTTATTTATAAAGTAACGAGGCTTTTTTTATGGATGAACTGAACTTGAATGATTTTTTTTACTTCTAAATAATCTTCTTAATCACACGAAGTCTATGTGTATGCCGTTGTGTTTCTACATTAAAAATTCCTGAATGATCAATGCGATCAATGCGAACTTTTCCATGTGCATGAATGATGTAATTATCTTCCATAATGATTCCTACGTGAATAATACGCCCTTCTTCATTATCAAAAAACGCCAAATCGCCAGGCTCGCTTTCTTCAATAAAACTCAACGCTTCCCCTTGTGTCGCTTGTTGAGAAGCATCACGCAGTAGCTTATAACCATTGAGTTTATAGACCATTTGGGTAAAACCAGAACAGTCAATCCCGAAAGGAGTTTTTCCGCCCCATAAATAAGGTGCGCCCAAATACATATAGGAAGTTTTAATAATGTTTTCTTTTGGGAAAATTTCGCGCACCGTATTTCCATCATGCTGATGCCCTAATAACTTCAACGGATTTAAAACGGCACCAATAGGAATCGGCATTAAATGTGAATCATCTTTAATAAATTCAACCAAATCCGAAGATAAAATTAAAGCTTCTTTGTGTTGCTCTTTGTAAATTTCCTCAGAAACTTCTAAGTATTGTTTATTATCAACCCAACCTTCATACTTATCAAAAGCAATGCGAATCTTGCTCCATTTCTTGCGTTGTTCCAATACTTTAAAATGTTCTCCATACAACACTTGCGACACAAGTTCGCTTGTATCACTTGGTTCTGCACGAAGCGGAACAATACTCAAATTGCAAATTCCGTATTGCATGTATTAAATTCGGGTGATTTTTTAAATTGAAAAAAATTAAGCTCTTTCTAACACTAACGCTGAAGCACCACCGCCACCATTACAAATAGCTGCTGCTCCAAGTTTAGCATTGTTTTGTTCTAAAACATTTAATAACGTAATCAAAATACGAACTCCCGAACAACCTAGTGGATGTCCTAAAGAAACTGCGCCACCATTTACGTTTACGTTTGTATCGGTTAAACCAAGAATCTTCATATTTGCTAGTCCAACCACAGAAAATGCTTCGTTGAATTCAAAATACTCAATATCTTCCATACTTAGATTTGCTTTTGCCAACGCTTTTGGAAGTGCTTTTGCAGGTGCTGTTGTAAACCATTTTGGTTCGTGAGCCGCATCTGCATAACTTTTAATAGTTGCTAAAGGTTTTAATCCTAATTCAGCAGCTTTCTCCGCGCTCATTAAAATCATCGCGCCAGCACCATCATTAATCGTAGACGCATTGGCAGCTGTTACAGTTCCGTCTTTTGTAAACGCAGGGCGCAAGGTTGGTATTTTGTCCATTCTTACATTCTTATATTCTTCATCTTCGCTTACAATTACAGGTTCGCCTCTTCGTTGTGGAACTTCCACAGAAACTACTTCATTGGCAAACTTTCCTTCTGCCCATGCTTTCGCAGAGCGTTCGTACGATTGAATTGCAAACGCATCTTGATCTTCTCTTGAAAAACTATATTCAGTCGCACACGCATCCGCGCACACGCCCATAGCTACATTATCATACACATCTACCAGACCATCTTTCTGCATTCCATCCTCCATTTGCGCAGGACCAAATTTTGTAGCAGTTCTTGCGTGGTAGTAATGTGGAATTAAACTCATATTTTCCATTCCTCCAGCAACTACAATATCAGCATCACCTAAAGCAATTGCTTGTGCAGCTTGCATCACAGCTTTCATTCCCGAAGCACATACTTTATTAATAGTAGTACACGGAACCGTATCTGGAATGCCAGCAAAAATAGCAGCTTGTCTTGCAGGAGCTTGTCCAGTTCCAGCCTGAACCACATTTCCCATAATTACTTCTTGTACATGTTCTGGAGCTAAATTTATTTGTGCGAGCGCACCTTTAATAGCAGTTGCTCCTAATTTTGGAGCAGGTATAGTGGATAAAGCACCTAAAAAACTTCCGATTGGAGTTCTAGCAGCAGCTACAATGACAACTTCTTTACTCATGATTTTTGCTTAACGTTTAATTGTTGCGAATTTAATTATTTTTTAGAAGATATCCCTACAATTTATCAATTTAAGCGATAATAACACACGCTTAATTTTAGTATTTTTGAATATTAACATATATTCGTTTCATGAAGCAGCTCATAACCAAGTTATATAAGAACCAATCGTTTGTATATAAAGCCTTTCTATACGTCTTAACGACAGTTTTGGTTGTGTACCTTTTTCCGAAAGGAGGAAAGTTTCAATATGAGTTCCAAAAAGGGAAACCATGGCAATATGAAACTTTAATTGCACCTTTTGACTTTCCTATCACAAAAACGGCGGACGAAATTGAAGCTGAAAAAGCAACTATCACTACAAATGCAAAAACATATTACACGTATGATACTAGTATTGCGGAACGTGTAAAAAAAGATTTTAGTGAAGCGTTTGATAAACTTTTTTCACAAGATAGTATTTTAGAAACACAGGCGTTTTCAAATTTAAAAACGAGATCGAACAGATTGCTTACCAATTTGTATCGAAATGGAGTGATTGCTACGGTTGACGAATCTAAAACAGATCAATTAGTAGTGTTGATTCAAGACAATGTGGAGCGAAATGTGAGTTATAATGGATTTGTAAAACTAAATAATCTTCAAAAGTATATTCAAGATTTTGTTACACAAGAATTACTAGAAAGTTATGAGACACAGTTGTATAGTCTCTTTTTTGATGTGATAGACCCCAATGTTTCTATTGATACGAAAATTACAAATAGTGTGCTTACGCAAGAACTAAATACCATTGCATACACACGAGGAAACATTCAAGAAGGGATCCGGATTATTGCCAAAGGGGAAGTGGTTGAAGGTGAAAAATTAGCAACTCTTAACTCGCTTAAAAAGGAATACGAATCACAAGTATGGAACGAATCCAATTATAATTGGATCGTGTTTGGTTATATTATATTAGTTGCGTTAGCCTTATTAATGCTCTTATTATTCATTCGAAAATACCGTCCTGAAATCTACGAAAACAATAATAAAGTCACGTTTATCTTCATGAATATTGTGTTCATGATTGTGTTGACAACGTTGGTTGTAAAATACAATGCAAACTATGTATATGTAGTGCCGTTGTGTATTTTGCCATTAATCTTAAAAGCTTTCTTTGATGCCCGATTGGGATTATTTGCACATGTATTAACAGTTTTATTACTCGGTTTTATTGTACCGAACAGTTCGGAATACATCTTTTTACAAATCATTGCTGGAATTGTGACCATTTTGACGGTTTCTGAATTGTATAAAAGAGCGAATTTATTTATTTCGGTCGGCCAAATTACGCTGATTTATATTGTAGCGTATTTTGCGTTTTTCATTACACATGAAGGTGGTATTAAATTCACAGAAGTATTTAGTAGAAATGAATTGGGACAAGTACACGTAACGTGGATTTACTTCATGCAATTTATGTTGTGTGGATTGGCGACCTTGTTTGTACAACCGTTAATCTATATCTATGAGAAGATTTTTGGACTGGTGTCAGATGTATCACTGTTAGAACTTTCAGATACGAATTCCAAACTTTTAAGACGACTTGCCAATGAAGCACCTGGAACGTTTCATCATTCACTCCAAGTGGCAAATTTGGCGGAAGCCGCAGCCAGTGAAATAGGCGCAAATACCATGTTAGTGAGAGTAGGAGCGTTGTATCACGATATTGGCAAAATGAACAATCCGACGTTTTTTATAGAAAATCAAGCAACTTCGGTAAATCCGCATGACGAATTAGCGCCCGATGAAAGTGCCGCGATGATTATTGATCATGTACTAGACGGCATCGAAATTGCAAAAAGCAACAAATTACCAGACCGAATTATCGATTTCATCCGCACACATCATGGGACATCTACGGTGTATTATTTCTATAAAAAAGCACAAGAAATGGACGATGAAGTAGCTATTGAAAAATTTCAATATCCAGGACCGATTCCATTTTCAAAAGAAACAGCCATATTGATGATGGCAGATTCCGTAGAAGCGGCTTCCAAAAGTTTAAAAGAGCCAACATCACAAAAAATTGATAAATTTGTGGAGCAAATCATAGACAAGCAAATGGATGAACTTCAATTTATGAATGCAGACATTACTTTAAAAGAAATTGTCACCGTTAAAAAAGTCCTTAAAAAGAAGCTAAATAACATCTATCATTTGCGAATTGAATATCCAGAATAAACGGTAGTCAATTGAAAACTAAAATATTGTGAAAAAAACAGGATAAAAAGACTAAAAAAACACACAAATAGTTGCTTCATATAAAATGAACAGTTACATTTGCAACCGCAATTTAGCGATTGTGTAAGTTCTTAAATTCATATAAGAATATTGGAGAGGTGGCAGAGTGGTAATGCAGCAGCCTGCTAAGCTGTCATCCTTAGGGATGCCTGGGTTCGAATCCCAGTCTCTCCGCTTTTTTTTGAATTATTTTTTTGTAGTTTCATTAGAGTAACATCTTATAAACTACTAATTGCTCAACTATTTTCTTGTGTAAGTTCCCAATTTTACTTTTAGTAAATTACATGATTAAATACTATTTTCGGGGTGTAGCGTAGCCCGGTTATCGCGCCGCGTTTGGGACGCGGAGGTCGCAGGTTCGAATCCTGCCACCCCGACAACGAAATTTAGGTTAAAAGAGCAATGGTCGCGTAGCTCAGTTGGATAGAGCATCTGCCTTCTAAGCAGACGGTCACAGGTTCGAATCCTGTCGCGATCACAGGAGCGGACAAATTAGTGTTTTTCACTTTTTGTCCGTTTTTTTTATTTCTAAAACTTACTGAAAGTAAACGAGTTAATTCAAATATTGAGTTTGCTCTAGTAGTTCGAACTACATCATTTTTTCGATCATAGACAATTCCGTCGGGGAAGATGAGTTTTTGAAATTTTTGTTTTTCCGTATAACTTCCTAATCTCCATATATTGTGTAAGTTACATAGTAAATCTATTGAGTTGTTAATGTAATTATCTAGGTTCGAACTATCCAAACTGTTTTTTTCGATTTCTTGCTCAATTCCTTTCTTCTGCTCATCATATTTCTTTGAGAACTTCTGATATAGCGCACCATCTATTTCGCCAATTACAAAGCGTTCTTCAATCTTATCTACCTTTTCCTTTATTGTCTTTAGATTGTACTTTAAATGTGCTGTATTATCTTCATTAGCTGTATTGAAGTATTCAAAGGTGTGCTTCAATTGCATCTTTAGTGGTGCAATATATTTTTCATCTATTTGGTAGTTACTTAATATGTCATTGAATTTGTCATGTAAGTCATTTGCATTTTTATTACAAGAACAACCAACCGTTTTACATTTATAGTAATAGATGTTTTTCTTCTTTACTAAATAACCCGTTAAAGGGCTTTTACAAGCTGCACATTTTGTAAATACCTTTAGTGGTAAATTTTCATTTATTTTATTGTGCTTTGGTTTGTTATTGTTTGCAGCTTGAATGCCATGTACTTTTAAAAATAAATCTTTTGAGACGATAGCTTTGTGTTTTCCTTCCACTATTTCATCTTCCAACAAACTATGCGATATCAAACCACAATACACCACATTTCTAAACATGTTCGTTAATCGCTGTCTGTATATTTTTAAACCATACTGTTCTAATCTTGTTACAATCTCCGCATTGGATAAATTTTCGTTCGCTTTCCATTCAAAAGCTTTTCGCACCAAATGTGCTTTTTCATTTGGAACGATGATCGGAATGTTTTTTTCGTCTCTAGCATTTTTATACCCTAAAGGTGCAGTTCCCATCCAATACCCGCTTAATAAACGATGACGCATTCCTGTAATGGTTTTATCACGTCGTTGGTCATTGTCGTATTTGCTAAACAATAAATTTAGATTTTGATAGAAGCGTCCTGTGGAAGTTTGTGTATCGGCGGGTTGCGTGACAGCAATCAAATTGATTCCCATGCGTCTTATTTTAGCTAGGGTATGAATGGCACTTTCTCCTGCTCTCGAAAAACGATCCGTACTATATACAACAATGTTGGCAATCTTTTTAGTTTTTACAAACGATAGCATTCGCTGAAATTCTTTTCG
>CAYGPQ010000135.1:0-9431 GCA_964351775.1 uncultured Kordia sp.
TGTTGGCAATCTTTTTAGTTTTTACAAACGATAGCATTCGCTGAAATTCTTTTCGGTCGTCTGTTTTAGCACTTTCGTTTGTTCCGCCAAAATACTCGCAAATATCCATATCATTTTTGTTTGCATACTCTATACAGTATTTTAATTGACTCTCTAAACTTGTATTGTCACGTTGCTTGATATCTGACACACGTGTGTAAATAACGGCTTTGTTATTTCTGATTGTTACATGTTTACTCCGCTTTGCGAAGCTTTGAAATTGAGTCAGATTTTTCATGGTTCGTGACGATGTTATGAGTTAATAATGATAATTCTTTTAATGTATGTATGATATGCTCAGCTTCTTTATTAGACACATCAGCAAAACCATCTAAGTTTCTTAATTCTTCAATGGAAATGGTTTTTAATGCTTTTATGTCTTTTTCTATCTTCATTTAAAGGAACTACTGTGTTGCATCTTATCACTAATACGTAGTAAAAAGCTATTTTCCCTTTTTTGAAAATTGTAGAATTATTTGAAATCATATCTCCAATAATACGAAGAATTGAAAACTAAACCAACTGTTTTGTTGATAATTAACAGCTAAAATCTTACAATTCTATATTCAGGAAACCACAAGTGTTTTATTTCATTTTTTAAAAAACACCTGATTAACATTTCGTAAAGATTAAAAGAAAAAAAATAGCTTTTCACAACTTGACCGAACTTGATAGGTTTTGTTCGAAGTTGACCGAAGTTGATCGAACTTGTTAAAGAATGTAACAGATTGTCACAGCTTTTTTCGTCTGTTTCCGTAAGATTATTGGAAAAAATGCTACTCAGCTAAACTTGGATGGTGAAAATAGTGAGATACAAAGCTAATTAATGTGTAAAATTCTCTAATAAGAAGAGTTGTTTGATTTTTGCTATTGTGAAGATTGTAAGTAAGAAATAGATGTGAATTATTCAAGATTGTGCGTTGATGCCAATATCTCAATCAAAAGAATAGTTCCAAGAGTTTTTTAAGACACAATACAATAAAGATGTTAAGTTGCAATTAGGATTCAATGAGGAACCGCCTAAAAAAAAGAAGTTAAATTTAACGAAAGGTTATAAACAGGGATAAAATTTAAACCCTAGAAACCACAAAGAATAACTATTGTAAATCGTCAGGAATGTCGTGATCTTTTAAGCTATAGTAGTCTTTATTAGCGCAAATAATAATATGATCCAATACTTTTATATTTAGTAGTTTGCCGCCTGCCATAAGGCTATAAGTAAGCTCTATATCTCCCTTACTTGGTTTCATGTTGCCACTTGGATGGTTATGACAAAGTATTATTTTTTTGCATTTCTTTGATACGGCAAGACTGAACACATCTACGGGATCAATATTTACTGTATTTAAGCTTCCAATTGCGACAAGTTCAATATATTCAATATCATTAGCGGTATTTAAACCGATTACCCAAAAATATTCTTTCGTTCTATGCAATCTGTTTTGCCTTAACAGTATCTTTCGCATTATACGCGCTATGTCTTGTCCGTTTGCGATTTTAATATCTTCGTCTTTGGGTAAGCGTACATTCATTTGATTGGTCTTTTTTCAAAGATAACATTTTAATAAAAATCTTACGAGTTATTTTTTATTGTATTTATTTGAAAGTTTTTGCGTTTTATTGAAACTAGTTGATTGTGATTGATTTTAGTTGATTTCGGTTGAAAAGAGTTGATAACAATTGATTTTAGTTGATTTCGGTTGAAAAGGGTTGATTTGTGGTTGATTATATACCACATTTAATTATAAAATGGTTTAGATGTGGTTGATTTTGATTGGAAGTTGTTGAATATTATTGATCAACAATAATATTTTTTTATTCAACTTTCCATTTTACAATACCAAAATCAGTTTCTTCTTCAACATCCTTAAAGTCATTACAAAGTTCTATCCATTTTTTTACTGGTTTTTCCTCTTCATTAAAATTATCAAGCCTTACGGCAACATCTGCAAAATGTTTTATCCTACTTTTAATTGCCAAATAATCATTAGGGCTTATAGATTTTAAATCTTCTTCAGCCAACTCTTTCAAATACTTTAAAACTTTAATTATGTATTTAACAGTTTGTTTTGCCATCTTATTAGTATTGTAATGTTTCATTGAATAGATACCTATCATGCAAAAATCCATTAACGTCCCATATCTCTTATTCATAAATAGTTTCTTTTCTTTAAAAGTCAATATTATATTATCTGCTAAAGTTCTAATTATTATTCTAATATCTTTAACATCAAGATTGCTTTCTTCAATTAATCTATCTAATAAATTTTTAGGTATTTCGAAGCAATCTAATGTATTCTCGTACATTCCGCTTTGGAGAGCATTATAATTATTAGCAAAAGATGATGTTAAGATTTGCCAAGTAATACTTCCTTTTTGATAATAACCAATTATATTAGTAAGAAAGTTTAACTCATAGCAAATAGATTCTATTCTTCTTGTACTTTCTTTAAAAATGTCTTTATCATCCAAAGAGATAGCTGTTTCTTGTATTTTTGCCAAATAATCTAAAATCTCCTTTATATGACTCCATTGAGAACTACTATGGAGATCTGTACTTTCATATTCACTCCCTTCATAGAGAGTTATCAAATCTTTTAAATCTTCTTGTTTTGGGCTATTATTTAAAAGGTTTGATTTGAATGAAATTTCAATACAGTTTAATGCAGTAGAAAAAGGTGTTGAGCTATTGAGTTTTATGTGAAGTTTCAAAAAGTCAAATATGATAAAAAAATGTAAATCTTGTAAATGTAAAAGTGGTGCTTTTTTATCAGCAAAATAAACATAAATATCTTTTATGTAATTCCATACTAATTCAAAATAATGCGCATCATCAACTCTAATTGCTGTTTTACAATTTTCTCGCCACAACCATACTAAACCACTAATAATTACATCACACTCATTCCTATTTTGTCCATCAGATATTAGGTGTAAGGCTTTATTTAAAATATCATTGCTGATTTTTTCACAGGCAGACACGTTATTATTTAATATATATGAGTCTAATTCCTTTTTAAGAATTTTTAAAATTTCATTAGATTCTTCTGAATTTTGATTTATATATCTTGTAGCTATCTTAAATGAATTTCTGTCTAAAGTATCAACTATGTCTATATTACTTTTTATTTGACTTGTTTTACCAATTATCTTTTTCAAAACAGGATAGACTGAATATATGTATGCAATAAAAATTCCACCTAAAAAATAGCCTATAGTTAGACTTTTTGAAGTGTTGAAACCATTGAAAAAAATATAAGCTATGAAAGATAAACCAATTAGGTTTACAGAATTATAAATTGAGTTTCTTATTAATCCGTTCTCTAATGGATTTATCAACTCATTATTATTAAGCCTCTCTCTAAATATTTCAACAGTAAGTAATACAACTGCCATTAGAATACCGAAAATAGAAGCAATTGCACCTATAATTAATCCAAAATAATTTTTTGGACTTACTTGTGAAAGATTAAAATAGTCTGGAATGAATGCTAATTTTTCTACAAGTGGAGTTATAGTTAAAATACTGAATATAATTATAGTTGAATAGAACAACCGCCTATTTTTTAAATAAGCTTTAATTTTTGATATTATTTTTATTACTAGTTCTTCCATACCATTAAATTATCTAATAAGATTATACTAAAAACCTTTCAAAAACTTTCTTTTTCTTTCATATTCCGCATGTTGTAGCTGGTCGTCTATTTTTTGTTTTATATACTTTTTTATTGGGAGTGATTTAATTCCAAGATTCAGTTTTTCTATGATACTTAAAAGTTTTTCCCATTTAGCTGCTTTGATTGCACCAATAATAGCATTGCCAGAATAAGTGATTTGTCTATCAAGCCAATTAATTTTTTTAAAACATTCAACGTTTTGATTGAGTTTTATGTATGTAATGAATGCTTTTTCAAATAGTTCTTTTCTTGAATAATAAATGATATCAAGGGCAATGTCAATAACTTTGGGTTGACTATTATAAGTACATATCATATACATTAAATAATTATCAGCTTTTTCAGTTTTTGAGTTCAATCTTTGAAAAAAGGCATTTAAAAAGTGCTCTCTAGAAAAGTAATAATCATCAATATTAAAAATAAATTCTACTATTTTATTCATAATCTCAGTAGGATTAGGCAATTCCCAAACAATGGACAACTCTTTATGTTCTCTCGATTTAAATATATGATTATTATTTTCTAAAATTGCTTTGCTCAACTCTAGTAAAAAGCTAGAATCTCTTTTTAGTATAATTAATAAAGCATTGCCTGTATGATCAAAATGATTATTAATTCTGTCCTGTTGCAGATAAGCCTTTTTTAAAAGATTAATATCTTTTATAGAATTACAAACTTTAATAAATGAATCTTCATATATCCATATTTTTAGTTTTTCTTTTTCTATCTTCCCAGCTACGATTTTAATTATTTTTGTAAAGAAGTCAGCATCTAAATTCTCATATTTTTGAAGACGTTTATGATCAATACTAAAATTTATATTGCTGTTTTTTAAAAAAGTATATAGCTTTAAAAGATGTAGTTTTGTAATATCTTTTTCTTGTAAACTAGTTAAAATACTAAACTCCCATTTTTTATTTAATTTCTCTTTTTCTATAATAGTCAAAAACCTCTCAGCTAATTCTAAATCATTTGTAAATGCATCAATTGCTTCGTAGGAAATAAATACCTCAGAATTGAAATTATCTGTATCTGTTAACTTTACAAACTCTAAAAAAGTAATAAATCCAATTTCTTTATTGTTCTTTAAATTTGTTTTTATGATTATGCTAATTACATAATGTTGAGAGTATAGATTTATCTTATCCCATTCCAAAATTTTAATGTAGTGCTGAAAAAAGGATGTAACTTCATTTTTTGATGTAAAAGTTAAATTTTCTTCAATATCTACTCTTTTTAGTTGTTGAAATTCCTCATGGTCATCGAAATCATAATTAGCTTTTGCACGTCGTCTACTCCAATTTACTAGTTCAAAAACAGTATACGTAGGATGTTTAAATGATCGCTTTAATCGCTTAAAGTCATTATGAATATATTTTTCTTTAGTACAAGCACGTATCATTTCTTGGACATAATAACAATGAGAAAAATTGTTTTCATCTAAGTTTTCATCTATCCACGGAATTAAATAAATAAGGTCAAACTTTGTGGTATCTATGCTATAACTTGAAGATTCGGTCGAAAAATCAAATATTATATCATAACATTTTATTCGATGTTTACTGTATAGACTCAAAATCGATTTTACAATTTTTTCTCTTATTCGCTTTACTGATTTTATATTTTCATCATCTTCCTCTAAATCTTCATCACTTTCGTATTTCCAATATAAACTTTTTAGTCGCGTTTTTGCGATTGCTAAAAAAGCAAGGTTGTATAACTCATCCTTATGTAAATTAGTTATTAAATAATCAATTAAGTCAGATTGCCTTTTGAAATGATAACTATAATCTTCATCAGTGAAATAAAAGTTTTGATCTACATTGTAAACTAATTGTGATAAATATTGAGGTACTCGCTCTATGAGCTTAAAAGACGTATCAATTGCTTCCAAACAGTATTCTTGTTTTTTTAAGAAATTAGAAGTTAAATCTAAGTATGCTTCTTTATTTGAGTTGCCTACAAATTCATTTGTTTCATACTCAACTTTTAGTTCAGTTACTTTTGAATATTCTTTTTTTTCAATTAAAGAGTTTATATGTGTGAGACATTCATTTGGGATAAATTCCCAAGAAAATTTTAAAAACCGTAAAACCTTTTCTTCATTTTTTAAATTAGACCAATAAGAAAGTAAGACAGGTTTTATCTGACGAGTTACAAAATCTTCATCAAAATTTTGATAAGCAGGATATAGTGTATCTCTGAATCTATTTTCAAGCGTTTCAAAATAATCATTCCAAAGCGATTCAAATGATAGTAACTTATCTTTAATAAAGACTTTATAAAAGTAATATGTAGAGAGATTTTGTTCTCCAATTCTAACGTGATGATAATTTAGTTCTACCAAATCTAAACTGTGAAGCGTATCAAAAGCTTCACGTAATTCGTCACTAGAAATTGAAAATGAATTAGCTATCGAATCTAATATTTCATTATCATTATAAGGTAGCGTGTAAAAAAATGAAATTATCCCTAGTCCTTTTAGAATTTTTTTATCCTTAAAAACCTCTGTGTCATGTATAAATGTTTCAAAGTATTGTTCAAATAAATCTGCAACATTATTTAAAGATTCTAGATTATTTGTTTTTATAGCAATCATTGCCATCATAACAGCAAGTCTAGTATTTCCTTTAGCTATTGTACAAATTTTATGTTGAAACTTACCATTCAAAATCTCAAATGGTTTAGCTTCTATAATTGATTTTATTTCTTCGTAGTCGAATCCTTTTATTTTAATAATCGAACTTTCATAAAGTCCTAACCATTCTTTTACATTCTCTAAAGCATAATCGCGGACAGTTAAGACAAGTTTTAACTTCCCTTTATCCAATTGCTTATAAAACCCAAGTATTTGTTCAAATTTATCAACACGGTTTACATCATCAACTAATAGAATACTATTTTCTTCACTATCAAAATAACTTCTTAAATCTCCTAGGATATCTGCTCCTTTAAAAGAAATTGCATAAGCATTATAATTTAGGTTCAGTTCTAAAAATTGTTTTATCGATTGTAAAGCCAATTTAGATTTACCAATACCAGCTGCTCCAGAAATGATTATTATATCGTCTGAATTTAATTTACGCTTTATATTCTTTAATTCCTCAACTCTATGAAAAAAAGCTCCGCCTAAAGGTGTTGCAAGTTTTTGTTTTCCATTATCATATTCTTCAATGAATTTTTCTAATAAGATAACTTGCCCCGTATCAAGAGGTAATCCCAAATAATCATGTGCTAAATTTTTATGATGAAAGAATATTTCAGTTGCTAATGAATTTAGACTATAATGAATTGGAAGTTCTCCTATTGCTTCAATGGCTTCTTTGTTAACTTCTTCTAATTCACGAGCTGTTAAATTAGAATTATAACAAAGAATGATTTCCTCTATCTTATTTATAGGAATACCTGTTTTGTCTTCATCTAAACAGGCAGAAATATCTCCTTTTAACTTTTTTAGTAGATTTTTGCCTTTATGCTCAGTTGTAGTTGATTCAATAAACAAATAGCGTTCATTTGGCATTAGGAAAAAAGAATCGGGCGTACCTTTAGTTGTTTTTTGTTTTATATCATGAGCACCACTTCGTGCATAGGCTTTGTATCCACGATGTCGTAAACTCAAAAAACAGTCACATAATTCTTGAAATTCTGTCTCATTGAAGTTGCTTAGCCTCTCTTTAATGGTAGATAATTGATTCATTAATTGAAAATTATAATCGTTTGTTTAATCAAAACAACAGTTCTTTATATTTATCATCACTGAGAATTCTTATTGTAATATTATTGTTCTTTTCTTCAAGATTTTCTGTTAATATGTCTTCTACAAAATCAATAATTATATTATTGGATTCCCCTTTAGCATTTATAGTCTCATAAAGTTTTATTAAGAAGGAGTCTTGGTTATAATGATAAGCTGTTTTTAAGATAAGTATTACTATCAAAATATTATCTTCTTTTCTACTATTCATAAAGGTTATGAATGCATTAACCCAAGCTTGAATATCATAATGATCTATTATTGCGCAAGTTGCAAAACAATACATGGCATCATCAAATTTATTTTGCTTTTCTAGAGTAATTCCTAAATTATACCAAGCTAGGCAAGACAATAAATCCTCTTCAAGAGCTTTATTAATATTCTTTATTGCTTTTCGCGATCTAATCCCAGCTATACTAGCTAATTTCATAGCCTTTTCAGGATTTCTTTTTTGATAAGCAATATTTGTCTTTTTGATACAAAAATTTAGTAAAATTGATTGTAATAGGAAACTATCAATTGGGTTTTCTACTTCTGATATATACTCGGAAAATATTTTATTTGCTTCAGCATATTTTCCAGAAAACATGAGTGAATCAGCAAGTAACGGTTTGACATTAACAGAGTCTCCTAATTTTAATGCTTTATTATAAAACAAAGAAGCTAAATAAAACTTTTTTATTTCAAAACAAATACCTGCAATATCTCTGTAGAAATAAGGTCTAGTTAGATAGCTAGAGTCATTACGCTTAGCTAATACATAGTTTCGCATTGCTGGAATATATTTATTTTTACTCTTATAAAAATTACCCAAATTATAATGCGCCGTAGAGATTAAACCGCTTATTCCAAGATTTTTAGATTTATCTAATTGAGATTTGAAGAATGATTCAATTAGTTTTATTTTATTCTCATTTTTTGTGTTAGCTTGAATTAATATACCTGTTAAGGCAGGAATCAATGTTATTTGTTTTTCATTTACTATAAATATCTCATCAACTATCTGTAGTAATTCTTTTAAATAAGAACTATGTATAAGATATGGAATCATTTTAATAAGATATTCTTCCTTAGAAATGAGATGTTTTTGAAGATTATTATCAAAAATAACTTTACCACAATAATCGAGTTGTCCAGCCATAACCATACAAAATGATATACCTAATAATATATCTTTTGATAAATCACCATAAAAGGATTCTTCTGATCTCTTATCTAAATTGTATATATAAAAATATGAGAGTATACCTAAGCATATTATAACTCCATTCTTTGTTATAATTACTTTAATTAAGTCGTTATCATCTATTCTTTTATATTCTATAGTACTTGGGTATTCATTTAGATGATTTCTTAATTTGACCTTGAAAACTTCATCTGAGATATCTAAGACATTTTGTTTATTGACTTGAATTGAGTACGAAATCGGTAAGTTGAACCTACCTGATTTTAAGATTCTAATATTAAGTAAATCATTTTCGATTTTCTTTATTTTTTTAATATTCCATTCATCATATTGACCTACTATTACTCTTCTAGTTTTTGCGCCTTTTTTAACAAACGATAAATCTACTCTATTAACCCATTTTACATAAATTTTATCTAAGTATTCAGAATATCTAACTAATAAAACAGGAATTTCTAGATTTGAATAATATTCTAGGGTTTGTATTTTAAAATCAACACTAAATATTTTTGATTCTTCTTTAGAACTTGTGGCTTTTAATTGAACATAAAAAATAAAACCAGTAGCTTTTCCTGCTTGATTGAATAACTCCACTTCACCATCAACGCCATAATCTTTATCCTTATCTCTGAAAACCCAATTTCTTGGGAGATTGGCTTGAAACTTTATTCTTGATAAATCTTCAAGTTCATGTTGTATTGGTCTGTTTGGCATATTTTTTATAGGGAATAGTGATTAAATAAGTCTAAAAAGATATAATTAATATCCTTGTGAG
>CAYGPQ010000136.1:0-8994 GCA_964351775.1 uncultured Kordia sp.
ATTTGCCAATTCTTGCAATCCAGGCGGTTCTGCCATATTTGCGATGACAATATCTTTGGCGCGACGAATTTTCAAGACATTTTCTTCATCGACCAAAAACGGACATTGTTCAATATCGGCATCTTCACTTCGATTAAAATACAAACTCAACAGCTCGTAGGCTTTTCCTTTTAGGTATAATTTTTTGATAGATTCGTGCATATTGTAATTAATCATCTGATTCAATACAACTGCCATCATCGGCGTAATTTCTTTGTTATCATAGTACTTTTTATCTTTCTTATCCGCATTCAAAAAGTGAATATAATTCGCTTCCAGCGAAAACAACGAATGGAATTTTTTTATGGGAATCAACAGCGAAATCAACCATGTTTTTGATTTCAATTCTACATTAATGGGCAAATCGGTTTGCGGATTGTACAATAACAACGCATGTTCATCCAACACATCAAACGAATAGCGTCCGTTATTAAAATTGAACTTACATTCCCCTTTAATACAAAAATGAAATTGTATAAAACTGCTATCAATTTCTCGGATAAGTTGCTGAGTATCATTACCCTCGTTTTGAAGCTTTAAAATATAAAAACCTTCTTCTACTTGAGTCTCTTGAAAAGTTCTTTGAGCGATATTTTTTTCTTCCATAAATAGAAATAGATGTTTTGGCTTTATTTAGAATGATTCTATGTTAAGACCGTTAAAAAGCCTTCATTTGCTGTAAATTTACAACATTCCGCAAGTTTTTTAAAGGAAATGCATCTAAAAAACTTAGAGCGACACAAAAAGTCCTTTGAGCGTTGTTTTTATTAAACCTTGAATGATACTTTTGTTAACGATTTTAAAATCTCAATGAAGCAATATAATATATCTAAACATAATTCTTTCTACTGTGTAGGCATGAGCTATCAAAAAGCGGATGCTCACATTCGTGGAAAATTTAGTTTGACCGATACTGCCAAGGCTTCCATTCTCAATACGATAAAAGTACAAAAAATTGGAGATGGCACTTTGATTATTTCTACCTGTAACCGAACCGAAATTTATGGTTTTGCACAACATCCGTGTCAATTTATCAAATTATTGTGTGATAATTCTATTGGAACTGCTGAAGAATTTGAAGAAGTAGCGTACATTCATAAGAACAAAGATGCCATTTCGCACTTGTTTAAAGTCGGTACAGGATTAGACAGTCAAATATTAGGCGATTTCGAAATCATTTCACAACTAAAAAAAGGATTCAAAGCTTCGCAGAAAGCGGGATTGATCAATGGTTTTATGGAACGCATGGTAAATGCGGTGATTACGGCAAGCAAACGAATCAAAAACGAAACGGAAATTTCTACCGGAGCAACCTCAGTCGCGTTTGCTTCTGTTCAATACATATTAAGAAATGTTGCCAATATTTCTGAAAAGAATATTTTACTCTTTGGAACAGGGAAAATTGGAAGAAATACCTGTGAAAACTTAGTGAAGCATACAAAAAATGATCAAATCACATTGATCAATCGCACGAAAGATAAGGCAGAACGAATTGCTGGAAAGTTCAATTTGGTCGTAAAAGATTATGAAGATATTGCTGCCGAAATTGAAAAAACAGATGTGTTAATTGTTGCAACAGGTGCACAATTACCAACAGTTTCCAAAAAAGATATTCGTACGAATAAAGAATTGCTCATTTTAGATTTATCAATTCCAGAAAACGTTTCCAAAGATGTTACGGAATTAGAAAATGTAACCTTAGTACATTTAGATGCTTTATCACAAATTACCGATGAAAACTTAGAAAATAGAAAAGCACACATTCCAAAAGCGGAAGCTATTATTGACGAAGTAAAAACGGAATTCATTGCATGGTTAGAAACCCGAAAGTTTGCACCAACCATCAAAGCGTTGAAGCAAAAATTGAATGCAATGAAAAATGCTGAAATTGACTTTCAACGCAAAAAAATAAGTGATTTCGACGAATCTCAAGCAGAAATCATCAGTAATAGAATCATTCAAAAAATAACTACACAATTCGCCAATCATCTCAAAGATGAAAACACAACTTCAGAAGAAAGTGTAGCACTAATACAAAAAGTATTTCAATTGGAAAATAACTCAATATGAGTAAACTCATCAGAATCGGGACTAGAGATAGTGAACTCGCATTGTGGCAAGCTAAAGTAGTACAAACACAACTCGAACATTTAGGTCACAAAACCGTATTAGTTCCTGTAAAAGCTACGGGCGATTTAGTCTTAGACAAACCCTTGTACGAACTCGGAATTACCGGCATTTTTACACGAACGCTTGACATTGCCATGCTCAATAATGACATTGACATTGCAGTACATTCACTAAAAGATGTCCCAACGGCTTTGCCAAAAGGTATTGTACAAGCCGCAGTTTTAAAACGTGGAAATGTGCGTGACACCTTAGTGTTTAAAAAAAATGAAGAATTTTTATCGCAACGCGATGCAGTCATTGCCACAGGAAGCTTACGCCGAAAAGCACAATGGCTCAATCGATATCCAACACATACTATTGAAGATTTACGCGGAAATGTAAACACGCGTTTAGAAAAATTAGAAACGACCGAACACTGGAATGGTGCTATTTTCGCTGCCGCTGGATTGGGACGAATTGATCTTCGCCCTGAAGATGCTGTCAACTTAGAATGGATGGTTCCTGCGCCCGGACAAGGTGCCATTATGATTACAGCGCTTGAAGAAGATGCCGAAGTACGAGCAATCTGCGCTGAAATCAATCATGAAGAAACCGAAATTTGTACAACGATTGAACGTACCTTTCTACGATTACTCGAAGGTGGTTGTACCGCTCCAATTGGCGCCATTGCGTATATAAAAGAAGAAGTGGTTACGCTTGAAGGTGTATTACTAAGTGTAGATGGAACAAAGAAAATTACCATCACGCGCTTTGACAAACTAGGCGAACATCACGAATTGGCAAAATACTGTGCAGATTTCATCATTGAACGCGGTGGAAAACGCTTGATGGAAGAAATCAAAACATCAGGAAAGCAAACCAATATATA
Organism: uncultured Kordia sp.; assembly: GCA_964351775.1. Lineage (GTDB taxonomy): Bacteria > Bacteroidota > Bacteroidia > Flavobacteriales > Flavobacteriaceae > Kordia. The sequence continues at coordinate 3,038 of CAYGPQ010000136.1, forward strand.
TTCTACGAAGTTATTGACAGAACCGCAACAGCAATTATTCAATGAAGGAATTGTAGCAGAAAGCAGTGATTTCATCAAAATTAGTTTGAATAGAATTAAGCCGCAAGTAGTTCGCAAACCAATTAAAAATGTGGTGATTACAAGCAAAAATGCGGTAGAAGCTTTATTGCAAAATTTCTCGGCTGCTGAATTGCAATTTCAGAATATCTATTGTGTCGGAAGACGTACCAAAAAACTCATTGAGAAAAAAATGGGTCCGGTTGTAAAAGCCGCACGAAACTCAAAAGAATTAGCGGAATATTTAGTAGAATATATCAGTGGAACTTCGGTTACTTATTTTTGTAGCGACATTCGTTTGGATGCGTTGCCAACAATTTTAGAAGAAAATCATATTAAAGTTGAGGAAGTTCACGCTTACAAAACCATGTTGGACGCTGAGAAACTTCAAGAAGGTGTGGAAGGTATTATGTTTTATAGTCCATCAACTGTACAAAGCTATGTCTCGATAAACAAAGCCAAAGGAATTGCATTTTGCATCGGAGAAACAACCGCAAAAGAAGCGTCACAACATTTTGAAGATGTTCGCATTGCGAAAGTTCCAACAGTGGAAAGTGTCATTGAATTGGTGAATGAGCATTATGTTTGATAGGTATTAGGTAGTAGTTAAAACCAAAACGTCACTTCGAGTGATTTTCTGCACATTGAGCGGAGTCGAAATGAAAGAAAATTGTATCGAGAAGTGCTTTGAAATAAAAAAATAGACTTGAGATATCAGTAATGAATAGTGAGATTTTCTCAATACTAAATACTCATCTCTCAATACTGAAAAAATAAAATAGATAGTAAATGTTAGTGTTAAGTTTTCTTAATTCTCAACTCTAACAACTCAACACTAAAGACATGATTAAGAACGATTTATTTTTAAGAGCTCTAAAAGGAGAAGTGGTCGAACGTCCGCCAGTATGGATGATGCGCCAAGCAGGAAGATATTTACCTGAATTCATGGAAATAAAGAAGAAGTACGACTTCTTTACGCGTTGCCAAACACCAGAGTTGGCAAGTGAAATTACCGTACAACCCATTCGTCGTTACGGAATGGATGCAGCAATTTTATTCTGTGATATTTTAGTGATTCCGCAAGCGATGAATATTGAAGTGCAAATGAAGCCCAACTTTGGGCCGTATTTACCAAATCCGGTGCGAACTCAGAAAGATGTAAACAATGTAATTGTTCCGGATGTTACGGTAGCATTAGATTATGTATACAAAGCAATTAAAGCAACGAAAGAATTGCTAAATGACGAAATTCCATTAATTGGTTTTGCAGGTTCTCCGTGGACTATTTTGTGTTACTGCGTGCAAGGGCAAGGAAGCAAAAACTTTGACAAAGCAAAGGAATTCTGTTTCACGAATCCGATTGCAGCACATCAATTATTACAAAAAATCACAGATACTACGATTGCCTATTTAAAAGAAAAAGTAAAAGCTGGTGTCAATGCGGTTCAAATATTTGATTCTTGGGGCGGTATGTTATCGCCAACGGATTATCAAGAATTTTCTTGGCAATACATCAATCAAATTATTGAAGCTTTAAAAGATGACGCGCCTGTAATTGCCTTTGGAAAAGGTTGCTGGTTTGCATTGCAAGAAATGGCACAATCAAACGCTTCAGCATTGGGAATCGATTGGACATGTTCGGCACGAAATGCACGCTATTTAACAGGTGGAAACATCACGCTTCAAGGAAACTTTGATCCCACACGTTTATTCTCGCCACCGGCGGAAATCAAGAAGATGGTACATCAAATGATCAATGAATTTGGAAAAGACAAATACATAGTCAATTTAGGTCATGGAATTTTACCAAACATTCCGTTAGATCATGCAAAAGCATTTATTGACGCAGTGAAAGAGTATAAGGCGTAAACCATTTTGGGCGTTCCCACAAAAGTACACTTCGCATTTCGACTCCGCTCAATGCTCAGCGTACTTTTGTCGTCGTGCTTTCCGCTATATCTTCCGAGAAAATCGGAAGGATGCCGCTTCAATCCCTAACGCAGTTCGGATATCATGAACATATCATCAAACTATAAAATATCCTTACTAACTCCAAAAGACGCCATTCCACTTTTCGAGTTAATTCAAGCGAATGCGAAACGATTACATCAATATTTTCCGATTACGGCGCAACAAAATAGTTCGTTATCGGAGACCGAAACCTACATTGCAGTCAAAAATTTAGAAACTTCTCAAAGAGAAAATTACACCTTTAAAATTGTAGCAACAACTTCACTAGTTCCCATTGGTTTGCTCATCATTAAAAACATTGATTGGACAACAAAAGTATGCGAACTTGCCTATTTTATTGACCGCGCGCATGAAGGAAAAGGAATTACCTCAACCGGAATTGGACAATTAATAAACTATTGCAAAGAAGAATTACACCTACAAAAAACAATCTTACGAATAGGAGAAGACAATCCCGGAAGTCTTCGCATTGCGGAAAAACACAATTTTATCTTGACAAAACGCGTCAAAGATGGACACAAAGATTTTCACGGAAACATTATGGATGTCTTACATTTTGAGCGAACTTTATAGTGTATGAATACTTCCGCTATTAATGTTATCGGCAATATAACGTTTGACAAGAAAACAATCAATTATTTATCGGTTTTAAAACCTGCTGCTACGGCAATTTTACTATCGCCAAGTAGCATTGAACTAAAAGATATTATCAAATATACCTTGATGGATTTGACACTAAAAAAAGTGTTGCTCGTTAAAAACAAAGCTGTCCGACTTCATCCTAGCGATCCATACGAAAGAACACGAACTGTTGTTGAAACGGACAAAAAGTTCAATACATATTACAAAAGTGAGTTTGAAAATTATTTTTTAAATATTATTGATGAAAAAAGTTACTTTCAGCTACGCTCCTATTTGTACAGAGTTTACTATGATACGCCGCGAGATCATGTGGTAAAAAGAGCCATCATTAAAGAACATAAGATTCAAAATTTATTTTCAAGTTCAATAATTTACCGTGCTTTCAGCATATTTCGATTAAATACTAATGGAAGAAAAATTAGCCGCGAACTCACTAAATATCTCGCATTAATCGATCTGTATATTGTAGAAATCGTGGAAGAATCGCCCGAAAAAGCATTGCGTTTAGTCTCTTTTTTAAAAGGAAATATCTTTTTATTAAAAAACCTAACTTTCGAATTGCTACAAAAAATCAATATCTTAATCATTCAAAATAAAGAAACCAACAACAATGACTATTTTGATATGTTTGATGTATTTGATTTTTCAGAAATATTTTTTACAGATATTTCAGAAGAAATTGCATCCTTATTAGATGCTATCGAAATTGATTTCAATAGCACTTCTAGTGACGGAGGAGATTATGATATAGGAAATTTTTAGATTAATTGTAACTTAGCACGTATGATCAAAGATATTTTTAACGGAATTCAGGCGTATTTTTCAGCGTATACTTTGTTGAATAAACTCAATTTGTGGCGATTTTTCGTCATTCCTATTGGGATTAGCTTTCTGCTGGGAATTTTCATCATTTTTATGGCGTATGGCTTGTCGGACGATCTTGGGAATTACATTGCGAGTATCTGGGGATTTACTTGGGGGAAACAAACCGTTACGACGATAAGTCATTTCATTGGTGGTTTAATTATTCTCGCATTTGGAATCGTGATTTTCAAACATGTGCTCATGGCACTAGTTTCGCCTTTTATGAGTCCGATTTCAGAAAAAATAGAAATCCATTTTTTAGGAACGCTTCACAAAAAAGCGACAGGTCTCAGAGCCCAAACTTCATCATTTGCAAGAGGAATCAGAGTTAACATTAGAAATTTGATTGTAGAAATTTTATGGATCATTCCATTTTTTATCTTCAGTTTCATTCCAGTCATTGGAATCGTTTTCTTATTCCTTATCTTTTTAATACAAGCGTATTATGCTGGTTTTGGAAACATGGATTATACCTTAGAACGCTACTTTCCATACAAAAAAAGTGTAGAATTTGTTCGAAATCACAGAGGAATTGCCATTGGAAACGGAATTGTGTTCATGCTCATTTTACTCATTCCAATTGTTGGAATTTTGATTGTTTTGCCATTATCTGTAGTTGCTTCAACCATGACAACACTCAAAGCATTACATCCTGAAAGGGCGAAAGAAATTCGGTAGTACAACATAGAGAAGACATAATAAATCTCAGAAAAAAAAGTTATAACGGTATTACAAAGCTACTTGTGGAAATCTTCGCAGACTTTTTAGTTACTAAACTGTGTAACAAACACCATACTAGTTATGAGAACACTACTTTACGTATTATTAGTATGCTTTATATCTTGCGCCTCATTTACAAATGAAACAATAGATGTAAAAGGAAAATACATCCTTACATCAAAAGAAGCGTATGGAGAATTAGTATTAAGTGATAAAAATACATTTAAATACCGATATGCAATAGGACTAATAGATACTGAGAGTAAAGGTTCTTGGAAAAAAATGAAAAATGAAATCATACTTCTAAGTGATTCAACATATCAGAAAAATAAAATTGATGTAAACGAACTTCATACGGATGCTAATCCCCAAATAAATATTGCTTTTCCAGATAAAACTCCTGTGATATTTGCGAACTTAATTATCAATAATGCTAATGATAAAGTATACACAACTAATGAGTTGGGAAAAATTAAACTTCCGAACGACACTTCGGTTTCTAGCTTTACAGTTCATTATCTGGGAGAATCATACACGTATACAGTAAAAAAAGGGAACACTTTTATAATTACATTATTTCCAGATGATTTAAGCAAAACATATTTCAACAATAGAACGTTTAAGTTCAAAAGAAATAAACTAATTGACAGTAATAATCAGACGTATCTAAAAAATAATTAAAACATACGCTTGTCAAAATTACTAACGTCAGTTCGAGCGAATTTGTATCGAGAACTATTCTAATTGCCCAAAAATCATATTATCTTTGTACTTCTCAAACGAAAAATCCATGAAAGACCTTTTCCTCAACTATATCCATCAATTACAAGATACAATTACGTCTACCATAGAGAACATTGACGGAAAAGCAACGTTTCAAGAAGACTTGTGGAAACGTCCTGAAGGCGGTGGCGGACGCACGCGCGTGATTGAAAACGGAGCCATTTTTGAAAAAGGTGGTGTGAATATTTCGGCAGTTCATGGTGAATTACCAGAAGCATTACGCAAAAATTTCAAGGTGGAACAAGGTGATTTTTTTGCCTGCGGATTGAGTTTAGTATTACACCCAAAAAATCCATTCATTCCAACAGTGCATGCCAATTGGCGCTATTTTGAAATGTACGATACGAAAGGAAATGTTGTCACACAATGGTTTGGCGGTGGGCAAGATTTAACGCCATATTATTTATTTGAAGAAGATGCAACACACTTTCATCAAGTGTGTAAAAATGCGTGTGATAAATATCATCCTGAGTTTTATTCAACACATAAAAAAACTTGTGATAATTATTTTTGGAATGCACATCGTGATGAAGCGCGTGGCGTTGGCGGATTGTTCTTTGATTATCTAAAAGAAACTGACGAGTTCTCTATGCAAGATCGCTATGATTTTGTCACCGAAGTAGGAAACAGTTTCTTGGAAAGTTATGTTCCCATTGTAGAACGTCGCAAAGAAATGGAGTTTACGCAAGAACACAAAAATTGGCAAGAAGTCCGTCGTGGACGTTATGTAGAATTCAATTTAGTACACGATAGAGGAACACTTTTCGGACTCAAAACCAACGGACGTATTGAAAGTATTTTGATGAGTTTGCCACCAACGGTTCAGTGGAAATACAATCATCATCCGGAAGCAGGAAGTGAAGAAGCAACATTGATTGAAGTTTTAAAACATCCGAAAGATTGGGTTTAGTTTTAAATAA
>CAYGPQ010000137.1:0-8606 GCA_964351775.1 uncultured Kordia sp.
TAATCGCCATTTTAATTTCAAGTCTATTCGCAACCGCACAAACTTCAGAGACAACCACAAAAGGAATTACCATTACTGTTACCGTAGACAACATAAAAAATAACAACGGAAAAGTGTTATTTGCCTTGTATACGGAAGATACTTTTATGAAAAGACAACCCGTACAAGCAGTAGGAAGCATAATTGAAGGAAATAAAGTAAAAGTCACCTTTACAAATGTTCCTGAAGGAGCATATGCTATTACCTGTGTGCACGACGAAAATGACAACGGTCAAATGGATTTTGAACCTTCGGGAATGCCAAAAGAAGATTATGGAACCTCAAATAATGAATTGAGCTACGGACCACCACAATTTGAACCTTCTAAGTTCATCGTAAAAGACACAGATATAGCATTGAAAATTATACTTTAATGTGGTATTGAGTAGTTCGTATTGAGAATTGAGTCTTCGAGAGTCTCAGAATCTTATTAAGTATAAAAGCGACACAAAAAGTGTCGCTTTTATACTTTAAACCATTACACTTATAAACTTATAAACTTTTTACACTGAACGAAGTCAAAATGTATACTAACATTCTTCATTCTTAGCTAATTTATATACGTCTTATCGAATCATTTTTTTGTTAAAATAAATTTACAGAAGATTTATTGCGACTAAGCATAAGTTTTCTCGATAGTTTTTATATTTTTATCACTTAAATTGATTACGAATGACAATTACACAATTACAATATGTTTTGGCAGTAGCTGAAAACCAAAATTTCACCCTTGCCGCACAGAAATCTTTTGTGACGCAACCCACGTTGAGTATGCAAATACAAAAGTTAGAAGACGAATTAGAAATTCAAATTTTTGATAGAAGCAAAAAGCCAATTCAGTTGACCGAAATTGGAAAGAAAATTGTAGCACAAGCTCGAAACATTGTGAATGAATCGGGAAGAATGCAAGATATTGTAGACCAACAGAAAGGGTTTATCGGTGGCGAATTTAAACTTGGTATCATTCCAACGATTATGCCGACATTGTTGCCCATGTTTTTGAAAACCTTCATTAAAAAGTATCCAAAAGTAAATTTGAAGATTGAAGAATCAACGACGGAATCTATTATTAAAAAACTCAATGAAGGACATTTGGATGCTGCCATTGCGGCGACACCTTTAGGGAACGATCAAATTAAAGAACGTGTATTGTATTATGAACCTTTTGTTGGATATACCACCGAAAATCACAGATTGTTTGACAAAAAAGAGTTGGAAATACATGATTTAGATATTGACGATATTTTATTACTCCAAGATGGACATTGCTTCCGCGATGGTGTCATTAATTTATGTAAAATGCCAAAAGCATTAGCGGACGATCATTTTCAGTTGGAAAGTGGAAGTTTTGAAACTTTGATAAAATTATCGAATGAAAATTTAGGAATGACACTACTGCCCTACTTGCACACACTTGATTTGAAAGAGAGCGAAAAGAAATATCTACGGCATTTTGCAGAACCAAGACCTGCGCGTGAAGTAAGCTTACTGTTTCATAAAAGTGAACTAAAAATGCAGATCATTGAAGCATTACGCAATGTTATTATGGGTATTGTAAGAGGTGCAATAGCTTTTCACAATGTGGAAATTATAAGTCCTGTACAGAAGTAACAGCATACAAATACTAAAAAAGCCGCGAACGAATCGCGGCTTTTTTTATGGTTTTAAATAGATTAAACATTGGTCTAATTGTGGATTTGCTGTTACTAACGAATTAATCCATATTTTTAATTCAGCAATTTCATGTGGTAACAGTCTTTGCAAAGCTTTTTGTAATTCTTTACAAAATAATGATGGATCAAAGCTTACTTTTTTAAGTACAATCTTTGTGTAATCAAACATCGCTCTTGCCATATTTAACGAGGGTTTAGGTTAAAATTTTAAAGAGTAGTTTTCTTGTATAAGCCTGTTTTTAGTTTTTTAAATTTAGTAAAAAAAAATGATGTTTATACTTTCTAAACAAAACTTTAACAGATGTAGGAAGGTTTTTACTGCTTCACAATCTTTTTTACTCCTGTACCTTTTGTTGTTGTGATCTTCACTAAATAGATTCCTTTCGCTAAGAATGATAGCTCTTGTTTATGTACATATTCTCCAGTACCGAAAAGTTCTTTGTATACTAATTTCCCATCAATAGTTACAATTTCAAGCTGTGTTAATGGCTGTTTTGTGGTGATTTGAATGTACTCTTTAGCAGGATTTGGAAAGATCGTAATTGCATCAGTTATCAAATCAATTTCAGAAACATCCAACGTGTTAGAAATTAATGTAGCAGCCGTATTTGTAGCAATTGGCGCATTGAAATCGAAAAAGATATTTGCCGTATTTGCAAACGTATCGTTTTCTTGCAAAGTGGATAAGGTTTGAATTTTAAACACCACATAACCGTCATTATTGGCATCATCAAAAGGTAGATTGATGTTTTCAAAGATGAATTCGACTTCATTGGTATTTTTAATATTCGTAATCATGTCATGACTCGAAGTTACTGGCGTTAAAGTGCTCATATCAAACTTTGAGACATCAATTATATCGCTTACCACTACATTTACAGCCGAAGCCGTTCCTAAATTTTCAAAGCGAATCATATAGTGTACAAACTTTCCAATATAATCAGTTGTCACTGTTTCACCTTGTAAACATCTTTTATCATTTGGATCAAACGAGTTTACAACCGTTTGTTGCAATACAAATACATTGTCATCTGGAGTTTCATCTGCAACGACTGGACTTATGGAAGCTTCAAAACTTAAAATATCACCGTCATTTACCGCAGGAACTTCCGTTGGTGAATTCAAATTCATAGTCACAACAATTGTTTCTGTTTCAAAAGGTTGAAGATTGGTATAATTCCACGAAAGTGTATTTAGCCCTTGAGCATCCGACATAGGATTTGAACTTACTAAATCCATCAAATCATCATCAAACATCAACTGAACGGTTCCTGAAAGTGTTGTATTTCCTTTGTTTTCATAACTAATTTTATAAGAAACATCAAAACCCGGACGCGCCAATGCTAATGGAATGAGCGTTACTTCAACATCGTTATGCGTTCCGTTTGGCGTAATGCAAAAATCTTGTGTGGTTGGATTGGAAGCCGTTGAAGTATCAATAGTAATTGAAGTTGGCGAAACTGTAAAATACGTTGGGTTTTCAAATTGTGGTGTAATTGTGTATGTATTATCTTCTTGCAAATAGAATGCATAATCACCAGAAGCATTTGCGATCGTTATTTGAGAAATTGAACTGTCAGTTATTTGATATTCTAAACTTGGATAGAAACTATCATTGCTATCACAACCATTGGTATTTGTATCTAAAATGGCGTTTCCTTCCAAAGTAACATATTCGCCTCCAGGCGTAAAAGAGCAAAACGTATTTATGTGTACTGAAAAAATATTATTAAAAATAAAATGATCTGTATAAGTTTCTGTTTCCATACCTTCATCCGCACATACATATTCTAGTACAGGAGAATTGTCTATAAAGACAAAATCAAAAGAACCATTTTTTATATTTAAAGATCTAAGATTGGTATTATCTCCTAAGTAAATATTAGTATCAAAAGGACCATCATTTAGGCCAATCCCTGATAAATCTATGGATTCTAACGATGTATTTGTCATTTCAAAATTTGAAATATTAGGGCATCCAATTAGGTCAATGGATGTTATTTGATTGTTTGATGCTCTGAAAAAAGTTAAATTTGGACAATTCGAAATTATAAATTGATTTATTGCTTGACTAACATTTACTCTTTCAAGATTGGGGCAGTTTCCAAAATCAGCGGTTCCATATCCAGATATAATTTCAGTTGAGAACTCTTTAATCGTTGTATTTCCATGTAGATTAATTGTGCTAGAAAAGTTGCTAATCCCTTGAATAATTAACTCTTCTAACGCAACAGGTGTATTTTGGTTAGTCATAGGAGCTGATAGCACATCTAGTAGAAAAAAAGTCAAACGCGTCACATTGGTAAACTCTTCTAATCCATCTATGGAAGCAATTGAAGCATTACTTAATGTTCCATTTAGATTTGTAATATATAAAACGGTTACTGCCTGTGCTTCGGATACTTGAATAAGTCCATCATTATTAGTATCTACATCACCATCAATAATTCCGTCACCATTTGTATCAGCACAATTAAAATTTAGTAGAATTGTACGTAATGTATAGTCTGGAATAGTTACAGTTTGAGCTTGACTCCATTGTACAATAAAAAGCAATGAAAGTAGTAGGTAAGATTTTTTCATGTAGGTTAGGGTTGTTTATTTTGTGCTATTTTTAGGACTTAACATCAATTTTGGTGTAATATATATATTTTAATACTATCAGTATATAAATACATCTCGTTATTTATAAATTGTGAGTAATTATAGATAAATCGATGGTTTATTTAATGTTTACAATATGTTACGCTTACCAAATATAATACAGAAAAAGCGCTAATTATAGGATTACAAACTGTAATTCGATAATGAACGCTTACTTATTTTAAATTGGAATACTTCTAGAAATTATTATCGCCGTCAAATAAATCGCCGATACTTCCTAAAATACTTCCTTCGCCTTTACTGTTTCCGCTTCTTGGCAAGGATGCAATGATTCTACCCGCCAAACGACTGAATGGTAATGATTGAATGTATACAATTCCAGGACCTTTTAAAGTTGCAAAGAACATTCCTTCACCTCCAAAAAGTGTGTTTTTTATACCGCCAACAAATTCAATATCGTAATCTACATCTTGTGTAAAACCTACAATACAACCTGTATCGACGCGTAATATTTCACCTGGTCGCAATTCTTTTCGCGCCATCGTTCCACCCGCATTTACAAACGCCATACCGTCGCCTTCTAGTTTCTGCATGATGAATCCTTCACCGCCAAAAAGTCCACGTCCGAGTTTTTTTGAGAATTCAATTCCTACGGTTACGCCTTTTGCGGCACAAAGAAAAGCGTCTTTTTGACAGATGAATTTCCCTCGATAATCTGTGAGATCAATAGGAATGATTTTTCCCGGATACGGCGATGCGAAACTTACTTTTCGTACGCCAAAAGCACTGTTGTTTAAAAATGAGGTCATGAATAGACTTTCGCCTGTTAGAATTCGTTTTCCTGCGGAGAACAGTTTTCCTAGAATTCCTTTATCTTGATTGGATCCGTCACCAAAGATGGTATTCATACTAATGCCGTCGTCCATCATCATAAAACTTCCCGCTTCTGCCACAACGGCTTCATCCGGATCGAGTTCAATTTCTACATATTGCATTTCTGCACCATAAATATGGTAATCAATTTCGTGTGCTGTCATAGTTGTTGTTTTTTAAAAGCAAAGCGCGAAGCGAGTCTAGTTGTCCTTCGCATCATACGCTACATAGACAATTTTAGGAAGCCCGTCAATATCTAGCTTTCTACCAGTTACAACGCCAATATCTTTCCATTGATACACCATATTGATCAATCCGTTCATATAACCGCCTTCTGCATGATAGCCAATAAATCCTGTACTGGCTGTATGTAACCATTCCAAACGATTTGCATAAATATTACGTTTGGTGTCGTCTGTAATTGTCGGATCTAACAGTTTGTGATAACTATCCGCTGGCAATACATGTACTGGCAAGTTTGCTGCCCACCATGACGGAACTGGATATTGCTTTTCTACATACACCGCCTGACAACTTCCTGCATCCGATTGCCAAGGAATTCCCATCCATTTGGTTAAATCGCCCGGCGTTGCTTTCCATAACCAGCTTTCTTCGCTTCCACTTTCCATCGATTTACGAACATCTTCCGCTGTCATGGAAAATCCAAAATCGTTATAAAATATGTGCTCTTGTTCTTCTTTTGAAGCTAAATTTAATCGCACTTCACGTAATCCATACGCGCCAATGATATAATTTTGATTCTCTACAATGTATTTGTAGGTTTCCGCATTTTCAGCATACATTTGTTCATGTCGCATTGGCCAGGTTAATTCCACTCCAGGATGAAATCCGCCACCATACAAAGTTTCAAGCACAGCGCGTGTCATTAATAAGGGTTTGCGTGCTTCATCTTTTGCGGAATCTAGAAATCGTTCACGGTAAAACGCACCCATTTCATCCATATTCTTAAAGTTAAAACTTTCTGGTGTGTAAAATTCCCCATCGCGCCATTTTCTTAATTGCTCGTATAACAGTGGTGGAATGGCAAACCATTGTGCTGGACTTCCCGGATAATCAATGGCATCTCCTGGATAATATGGTAATTTTAATTCATCGGTTCCGCTTCCGCGATTGACCAAATCGGTGGTATTTTTACTTGGAATGATCGGTTCGTTCGACATTTTATATGCTGGATCTCGGAACATATTAAAAATCTTCTCACGAACTGCATCTGCTTCCGCTTTTGGTTCTTTCTTGTAAATATATTTGAAGGTATCATTCGCAATTAATTCATCAATCGTTTCCTTGAAAGATGGCGCTAAGAAATCGCCCAAATTTACCCATTGCATTCTGTACAAACGATACATCATTGGAAATACCGTTGCCAATTCTGACGCGTGTTGTTCGTTGGCTGCGCCCGTAATTAAATCGAACATCGTAGAAATTGGTTGAATTTGTGGCGCATAATCTGGTGGCGCCGAAGCTACCCAAGCTGCAGAATTTGCATCATTCAATTCAAATTTTTCTCCCGAATCTTTTTTGCGAATGCTCGCTGTTACGCGTCCATCACAGATATCATCATACCAATTGGAATTATCGGCAAAGTCTGTATTTAAGTCAGAAGGATTTAATGCAGCAGAAATTCCGTCAGCTCCATAAAAGATAAGCGTTCCGTCATCATCGTATTCCACAGTTCCTAAATTGACTTTTTTTGAATCGACATTCATCCGTTTTGCCAACATGCTAAAAGTACTTTTGGACATTTGTGATGAAGGAAATTCTCCTTTGATTTCTTTTCGCTTCGCATTTTCATCCACACTTACCATTCCGGGATGATTCACTAAATCTTTCCGATAATCATAACCGTTTTCAACACGCAATCCTTGATTTAATACATTTGGATTTCTGTATGCTGCACTGATTCCTGGTGCGAGTTTATCTTTTACAAAATTTGGCGATAAGTTTTGATTGTGAGCCAATACCGATAAATCCAGACTGTTGTTGAAATCATACCAAAATGGTTTCTTATTTGCTACTTCTACAGACCATTCAATCTCGTAATCGGAAGCCTTAATTTGCTTTGTTGGATTTCCGTTTGCGTCACATTCATAGATATAAAAACGTTGTGCTTGTTTCTTTAAACGTCCGTCTTTCGTCAAATAATTTTGATCGGTTTCGTATAGATTTTCCCAAGGAATTTCGGGACTGAATATCACTTTATCTTTTTCTGCGGGACCATTTCCGAGTCGCGCAATTCCAATAGATGGATAGATTCTAAATTTAGGTGTTGGGTTTGCCATGAGGTTTCATTTTTTTAGTTGCCTAAAGATAAATGTCATGACAGTTTTATACTAGGGTATTTTTACGTGGTTTTTTTATCTGCATTAATTACCTGTTTACTTGATTACGTGAAATATTAACGTTACTTTGTATCATATTGAATTAAAAAAACAACATTAAAAATATATCATTATGGCTAAAAGTAAAGATGCTCAGAAGAGTGCAAAAAAGGAACCGTTAAAAACGGCAAAAGAAAAAAAAGCAGAAAAAAGAGAGAAAAAGAACAGTAGAACTTAAATAGCTGAAACTTTAAAGTAATAGTAAAAGGAATTTCATTTTTGGAGTTCCTTTTTTAGTTTAGTAGGAAATTACGGAAAACCACATTGTGTATGTGTAATCTTTGTCCTATATTTAGGGAAAATAATTGGAGCTTTTGAATGGAAGTTCTTTATATACATACGTTAGGCAGAATTTAAAATAAAATGAGAATACTGAAAGAAAAAAAACCGCTGGATAAATTATATACAAGACGAAATCGTTACGATTTACAACCCGACTATCAGCGTGATAAAGTTTGGTCAAAAGATGACAAACAAAAGCTACTAGACTCTATTTTAAAGGAATGGGACATACCTAAAGTATATTTACATGTTATTGATGAAGAAAATTTTGAAGTTGTTGACGGACAACAAAGGCTTTCAACAGTATATGATTTCTACGATAACGAAGTAGAATTATCAGATGAATATTCTAAAGAATACGGAGGTTTAAACTATGAAGATTTACCTGATAAAATTAAGGATGTTTTCGATGATTATGAATTGGATTTAGTACTTATTGAAGATGCAACAGAAGAAGATTTAAAAGAACTTTTTGCAAGGCTTCAATTAGGGAAAGCCTTGAATTCAGGAGAAAAACTTAATGCCATTCACGGTAAATTAAGAGATTTTGCAAAAGAAATTATTAAAAATACATTTTTCACGAAAACGATAAGTCTAAAAAATACTCGACATTCTCATTTAAGTATTGCAGGTCAAATCTGTATTTTAGGAATTAAAGGAGTTGAAAACTTGAAATTTAAGGATATAAAATCTTTACTTAGTTCAAACGTCAATTTCAATCCAAACTCTACTCAAG